>CAJMQD010000241.1 GCA_905215425.1 uncultured bacterium | reverse complement strand
AGATAGTTGAACAGAACATCCATCCCGTACATCCCGGCAGTCAGCATCCCCGGCACACGCATATTCCCGCTGCTTAGCAGCATCCCTGCCGCATAACCGTTCAGCTGAACAAAGGGCATGGAGATGGCATAGATCTGGAAATACCGGGCGGCAGACCCGTGTATGGACGCTTCCGCTCCAAGCCAGACCGGAAGGCGGACGCTGAGCCACAAGCCCAGAAAGGCCATACACATCCCAACGCTGAAGGCCACCCAAAGGCCATGCCGCATAATGCCTCTGGCGCGCGCCTGCTCTCCCCCGCCGCTGGCCTGGGCCGCCTGCACAGTGAAGCCTGTGGTCAGGGCTGCGCACAGTCCGCCGAACAGCCATGTCACACTTGCCACAACGCCCGCGGCAGCCGCGGCGTCGGCATTCAGATGGCCCAGCATGGCCGCGTCGATGTACTGCATGACCACCGAGGAGACCTGAGCCCACATGGAGGGCAGGGAGAGCCGCACCACCAGCCGGAACAGTTCCCGCTTATTTGTACTGCCGCAATTGTTCATAGACATCCTTCTCAAAACAGCTGAAGTTCTGTTCCTCCGCCTTTTGGAACCAGGCGGAGGCCAGCTTTTGCTGATTAAGCTTCTCCTCCGTTGTTTTCGCCGCGTCACGCGCCGCCAGTGCCAGCTTACCCAGGACGAGGCTTGCCCTGGCGCTCCCGTCATAGGCGGCTTTTTCCAGATAATGACGGTATTTCTTTTCATCCGGCCCAAAGCCGTCCGCTCCGTAGAAATACCGGGCCAAATGGTAAGATGCGTTGGGATAATTCATCCCGGCCGCCTGCTCCAGCATCCCCTGGGCCTCCTCTATGTACCCCAGCCGCAGGTCCAACATGGCAAGTTCATCCATGGCAAACACATTGCCCATGGCTACCGCCTGCTTCCACCTGGCCCGGGCGGTCTGCTCTCCGGTCAGGCCGGCCTTTGCCAGAGCCTGCTCCCGGTACGCCTCGTAGGCAGGGTTATCCAGAAACTGCGCCGCTTTGATGGGACCCCAAAAGGAACCCATCCGCTCCGCCTGGTCAAAATAGCCGATGGCGGCGGCCAGTTCCGTCACGATCTCTTCGAAACGCGCTTCCGCCCCGGGCTGTTTCCGCAGCCGGTCCGCCCGCAGCAGCGCCAGGTCACCCAAGCCGCTCACCGCATGGTGGAACTTCTGCGCCGCCGCCAGCCGGTAATACCGCTCCGACTCCTCCATCCGCTGTTCCGCAGACAACTCCCCTGTCTCGCTGTGCAGGAGCATATAGCCATAGGAATACAGGGCGGGGGCATAAGGCGGCTGGCTGGACGCTGCCCGCTTGAAGTAATGGGCCGCCTGTTCCAGATTGCGCTCCACCACATACTTTCCATGGGGGCCGCCGGCCTCATTTTTCACCGCGAATTCCATGCCCACATAATAGAAGCCCGCCAGATTGCTGGAGGCGATCACATTCTGCCCGGCCATCCGCCGCAGGGCGAAAAAGAAATCGATGCTGGTGGCCTCATAGCAGTCGCAGGTCAGGTAATACTCTTCCACCTGCCGCTTCATGTTCACCTTTCCAAACGCCGTCTCCTCCCCGGAATCCTCGGGACTGCGCCGTTCCCCCAGATGGGTCTGCACGATCTCGTACAGGATGGAGGCCAACAGCATGCCGTCCGCCGTTTCAGCCTGAAATAAAATTCCAGACGCGCAGGAGAGCTCACCCTTCAGGCGGAGAAACAGCTCGTCCAGATCGGTCCCACGGCGGTTCGTACTGTACCGGATCACCGCCGCAAGGCGCTTGCAGATCTCCCGTTTATGCTCTGCCTGGGCGTAATGGATGCAGTGGAATTTGGGGATGCCCATGCCCGGTTCGTCATTGATGTGCTTTCCGATATTGCTGGAGCTGTTATCCAGACCGCCCTTGAAAAACGAGTCAATGTCCTGCCTTCTGCGTTCTCTCGGTCCATCGTGCGTTGCTGTCTCCATATACACGACCAGTTCTTTCGGAAACGCCCCCGGATTGGTCATGCCGAAAATCGCGTTATAAAAACCAACCTGATTATTAAACAGCTTGTTACCCCTGCCCGACAGAATTTTTTGAAGTTTTCTCAAAACGGTCTCTTTCTGAAACATTCTCCCACACCTCTGACAAGTCCCTGTGCGCACCACCGCCAGTTCTCCACACATTTTCTGTAAACTATAAAATCATATAATCCCGTGTGTTCTGATACAAGCGAAAGGATAAAATCACCATGGTGATTTTATCTGAACGCATTCGTAATACGATAACGACAAATACCAAAACCCGTATTGGAACGTTCCATGATCTCCTGCGGAATCTGTTTTAGGATCTTGCGGCCGAAGCTGGTCGTTCCAAAATAAGCATCGGAATTCGCCACCGGCAACACTACCCAGGCGGAATCATCTGGCTTGTTGGCTATATAATAAGCCACCACGGCAGTAACCATGTGTATGGGAATTTCCTTTGGCGTTGCTGTCCGGAGGCGCTCCATCAACTCGTCGGGCAGCTCCATATCTGTACAGCGCAGAGGCCCCTGATACAGCGCATTGGCCAAAC
>CAJMQD010000240.1 GCA_905215425.1 uncultured bacterium | reverse complement strand
AAATTGGAGCGCTAAGCACAATATCTCGGCAAAACAATAGCTTTATGCACAAGATATAGGAAACTGCTGCGGATCGCTTGTTTTGTAAACCACACAACGACCCAAATCTAATCAAAAAACCGCTGATTTTGCAGGAAATCAGCGGTTTTTTTCCACCTCTTTTTTGAAAAAAAGCCTTGCATTTTATGTCAACACAAATTATACTGAAAACCAAGGGTGGGGTAAAGTGGAGCAAAATCCCCTGAAAAGACAGCTAAGTGGAGGAGGGATGAGCGGTGACCGGCACATATGAGCACAGCATCGATGCCAAAAACCGTCTGTTCATCCCTGCAAAGCTGCGGGAAGAGCTGGGAGTAACCTTCTATCTGGCCATGGGTGTGGATGCCTGTCTGGCCATTTACCCTCAGTCCACTTGGGACCGTTTTACGGAAAAGTTCGCTTCTCTGCCCATGAGTCAGTCGAAAAAAATGCGCGCTCTGTTTGCCAACGCAACCAAATGTGAATTGGACAGCCAGGGCCGCATCGTCATTCCCCAAAAGCTGAAGAAGTATGCCGGCCTGGAAAAGGATGCGGTAATCATCGGCGTGAACGACCGTGCGGAGATCTGGGCGGCCCAGGCATGGGCGGACCAGGAGGAAGAGGACATGACGCCGGAGAAGATGGCCGAGTGTATGGCTGAGTTGGGGTTCTGATATGAGCGAAACGTTTACGCACCGCCCCGTTCTTCTGGACGAGTGCATTGAAAATTTAAAGATCCGCCCCGACGGGGTGTATTTAGACGGCACGCTGGGCCGGGCCGGCCACAGCCGGGAAATTGCCAAGCGGTTGACGACAGGACGGCTGATCTGTGTAGACCGTGACGACGCTGCATTGGAGGCAGCGAAGGAACGGCTGGCCGACTGGATGGATCGGGTGACCCTGGTACACAGCAATTTCGACCAAGTGGGCGATATTGTGGCCGATCTGGGCCTGCCCGGTGTGGACGGGATGCTGTTTGATCTGGGCGTGTCCTCGCCCCAGCTGGACGACGGAGCCCGGGGCTTTTCCTACATGGCGGACGCCCCGCTGGACATGCGGATGGATCGCAGCGAGGGGCTGACCGCCGCCGACGTGGTGAACACCTGGCCCCAGGAGGAGCTGAAGCGCATCCTGTTTCAGTACGGAGAGGAGCGCTACGCCCCCCTGATTGCTGCGGCCATCGTCCGCCGCCGCCAGGAAAGACCCATTAGGACAACGCTGGAGCTGGTGGATGTAATCAAGTCCGCTATGCCCGGCAAAGCCCTCAAGGAAAAGCAGCACCCTGCCAAGCGCTCTTTTCAGGCCATCCGCATTGCGGTGAACGATGAGCTGGCCAGTGTGGAGCGGATGCTGAAGGGTGCGGTGCCGAAGCTGAACCGGGGCGGCCGTCTGGCGGTGATCACCTTCCACTCGCTGGAGGATCGCATCGTGAAAAGCGGTCTGGCGGAGTTTGCCAAGGGCTGTACCTGCCCGCCGGATTTTCCTGTGTGTGTGTGCGGGAAAACTCCGGATGTGAAACTGATCAATAAAAAACCGATCCTGCCCACAGAGCGGGAAGTTGAAGAAAATCCCCGCGCCCGCAGCGCAAAGCTCCGGGTGGCGGAAAAGCTGAAGGACCCAACTTGACTGAAGATAGGAGCGAGGAGCTATGGCAGGCCGCCGTCATTCCAATACACAATATCGAACTTACGGCAGCGCGGCCTATGCCCCTGCCTATGAAGGTTCGGCTGTTCGGGTTCCCCAACCGGGAGAAGATATCCGCTATGCGCCCAGACCCCGGCAGCGCCCCAAGGAGCGTGCCCTTACCCGGACGCAGGTCCAGGTGCGGGAGGCGGGGGCGGTTGCCCCCTTCGCGGTGGTAGGCTTCCTGGCAGTGGGCATATTCGCCGCCCTGCTGCTGTACAGCTATGCCCAGTTTGCAGTGCTGAACGACCGGGTGATCACGGCCCGGGGGACGCTGACCTCCCTCCAGACGGAGTACAGCACTCTGTCCGCCCAGTATGAGCAGGCCTTTGACGGAGCGCGGATCCAGAGCGCGGTGGGGGATACCATGGTGCAGCCCAGCCCGGAACAGGTGGTTTACCTGGACCTGTCTGAGCCGGATGCGGTTACGGTATACCAGAAGGCAGACGCCCACGGGCTGGCCGGTGCGGCAGAGAAGGCAAAGAGCCTTTTGGCCGGATTGATCGAATATTTCCGCTGAGCGGTACATAGAGTGAACAACGAAAGATAGAGAACAGAGTAAGGGCGCAAGAAAATAGATTTCTTGCGCCCTGCGCGGTTTCAATCCCCGGAAGGAAAGAAAGGAGCAGGCGGTGGAGAACAACGACAAAAGCAGCAGACAGAGCATCTCCAAGCGGAAGGTGCTGCGGCGCACGGTGATTTTGATGGCCATGTGCGGCGTGGGATTTTTTATTCCTCTGCTGGCGCGCCTGTGGACCATCACCATCGTGGACCACGACGAGTATCAGGCCCGGGCGGCCCGGCAGCGGGCGGCCACCGTCCAGGTTTCGGCCAGCCGGGGGGAGATTCTGGACGCCAACGACAATGTGATGGCCGTATCTGCCACGGTAT
>CAJMQD010000239.1 GCA_905215425.1 uncultured bacterium | reverse complement strand
ACTCCATCAAGGCCGGGGTCACCATCTGTGTAGGCACTGATCTGCTGCCATCTGACCCCATCGATGGCACTAACGCCACCGTCCGGGAGATGGAACTGCTGGTCAAAGCGGGACTCACCCCCATGCAGGCCATCAAAGCGGCCACCAGCAACTCCGCCAGGCTTACCGATACCATCGGCTTTACCGGCACTCTGGAAGCAGGAAAATGCGGCGACTTCATCGCGGTAAAGGGCAAACCGGATCAGAACATCAGCGATATGCGCAACCTGGCTCTGGTGTCCAAGGGCTGCCGCCTGGTCTGGAGCGAAGTCCCCGGCATGGTACTGCGCCGCTACAATCCCGTCGTCCCCGGTATGGATTTGGGCGGCGGCACCTACATCAAGTGGTAAGGGAGGAGAGTTGAAATGTCTGTTACCGTTTACAAAAACGCCAGAATCTTTACCGGCTCCGGTGATATTCTCGAAAATGGCCTTTTGGCCGTGAGCCATGCCCATACTCAATTTGTGGCCCCGGAGCGGGGCAAGACCCCGGTGAAGGTGGCCGCCTCCCTGAAAGATAAGCTGGAGTATGTCGGCGCCGCCGAAGGCTACGCCATCCCCGAGGATGCCGAGGCCGTCGATCTTGCCGGCTGCACCGTTCTCCCCGGCCTTATCGACTGCGCCGCCCGGCTGGATACCCTCCATCCCGAGGCTGACGACTATGTGGACAACATCGGTACCGCTTACCGTACTTTCGTGGCCTACCGTGCCGCGGCGGAAGCACTGAACTGCGCCGTCACCACTGTCCGCGCCATGGGAATGCCCAACAACATCGACATCGGCTTGAAGAATGCCATCGACAAGACCATGTTTTTCGGCCCCAGCATCCTGACCTGTGGTCCCATCTACGCCGTCACCGGCGGCTGCGGCCACGAAAAATACGGCCTGGTTATGGCCAGCGGCAGTGATGAGCTTCGCCGCGCCATGCGGATCCATGTGGCGCGCGGTTTGGACGGCGTCGTCCTCCAGGTCAGCGGCAAGCCCTTGGACAGCTTGAACGGCGAGTATCATCAGGAGATGTCCACCAAGGAGATCCATGATCTGATAAAGCACGCCCACGGCGCGGAGAAAAAGGTGATGACGGTAGCCAGCGGTGATCCTTCGATTTCTACCTGCATCGACGCCGGCGCTGACACCATCCTGGAAGGCCGCCGTATTGGCAAGGAAAACCTGACTGTCATGGCGCAGAAGGGCATCAGCTATGTTCCCTGCATGGTAAACACCCCCGAGGAGTTCTCGATTGAGCATAAGGCGGTGGTGGCAGAGGCCATCAAAGCTGGCGTCGCCATTGGTGTTGGTACCGAGACACTCCCCTCTCAGCCAGTGGACGGCACCGTCGCCGTTGTGAAGGAACTGGAGCTGCTGGTGGAGTGCGGGATGACCCCCGTCCAAGCCCTGAATGCAGCCACATCCGGCGCGGCCAAAATCGCCGGCAGCAAGGCCGGTGTACTGGCCGCCGGCAAGCCCGCTGACTTTATCGCCGTGGAAGGTGCTCCCGACAAAGACATCGCCGCCATGCGCAGCATCGCCATGGTGGTCAAGAGCGGCCGCCGGGCCTTCCTGAGGGCAGGCGGCAAAAACGAGAATGCCTTCCGCATCATGCTGCCCGGCTATGAAGTGGCCGGCGGCGCCACTATCGACTGGACCCGGGGCGCTGTTCAGGGTGTTATCGCCCCCGAGAGCTACAACGACAAGTGGAACCTTTACAAAGAGATCTGATTCAGGGTTCGCCGCAGTCATAATACGGGGGCCGGGAAGCGTCCTTTCAAGGTTTCCCGGTCCCCGCATGCAAAAACGGTATTATTGGGAGGGTTTACAGTATGAATGAAGTAATCAGTATCATCGGCATTCTCGTTGCTCTGGGGATCATTGTGGTTGGTTCCTTGAAGAATCTGAACCTGATTATCCTGTCCAGCATTGCCGCCTTTATCGTAGCGGGTACCGGCAGCGTCGGCCTTATCGGCGGTTACTCCACCTATCTGGGCGGCGTGGCCAACTCTATTATCTCCATGTTTCCGCTCTTTCTGGGCGGCCAGCTTCTGGGCTGCTTCTTAGAGGCCACTGGGATGACTGAGTCCATCGCCAACGCAATCATCAGAAAATCAGGCACCAAGGCCATTGTCCTTGCGGTGTTCACCGTTTCATGGATCCTGGTCTTTTGCGGTATTAACGTCTTTGTCATTATTTTTACCGTCTATCCCCTGGCCTGCGCTTTCTTTAAGGTCGGCGACATCCCCCGTTCCCTCATCCCCGCCTGCGTGCTGGGCGCCTGTGTTTCCCAACAGTCTCTCCCCGGCGTTACTACCAACGCTAACATTCTTTCTACCGAGGCTTTTGGGATCCCTGCCGCCGCAGGTCCCATCACTGGTATTACCGTTTCCGCCTTTCTTTTCATCGCCAACGGCTACTATCTCCACCGGCAGGCCAGGAAGGCCAGGGAACGGGGGGAACACTTTGTCCCACTGCCCGACGAAAGCTTTGATGTGGATCTGAACAAGGCCGGGCTGCCCCATCCCGCTCTGGTGATCGCTCCCATTGGCGTGGTGCTGGTTGCCCTCAATGTC
>CAJMQD010000238.1 GCA_905215425.1 uncultured bacterium | reverse complement strand
GACGGCCACCGAGACCATCACGTCCAACCCGCGCGTTCTGGGCGCAGACCCGCTGGTGGTGTACCAGCCCGCCAAAGGGAAACGGCCGGAAGTGCCCGGAGGCATCGGCGAGGAGGACATCGTCTGCCTCGTGCTACCCTATATCCGCTCGGCCCGCGAGGGCGTGGTGCGCCTGGGCGAGCTGCTCCGGATGTACGGCACCTATGAGATGAACGGCATCGCGTTTCAGGATGTGAACGAGATCTGGTGGCTGGAGACCATCGGCGGCCACCACTGGATGGCCCGCCGTGTGCCGGACGACAGCTATGTCGTGATGCCCAACCAGCTCGGCATCGACAGCTTCGACTTTGCCGACGCCTGCGGCGCACAGGAAAACTACATGTGTTCGGATGACCTGAAGGCCTTTGTGGACAAGCACCACCTCGACCTCTCGCTGGACGGCAGCTTCAACCCACGCGATGCCTTCGGCAGCCACGACGATGCTGACCATGTGTATAACACACCGCGTGCCTGGTTCATGCTGCGGCATCTGAACCCCAACACCTGGGTCTGGGAAGGCCCCGATGCAGACTATACCCCGCATTCGGACGACCTGCCCTGGTGTATGGTCCCGGAGCGGAAGATCACACCGGAAGACGTGAAATACCTGCTGTCTTCGCACTATCAGGGCACTCCGTATGACCCGTATGCCGCCTATGGCGACCCGAAGAGCAAGGGTGCCTACCGTACGATCGGCATCAACCGCAACAGCTTCATGGCGCTGACCCAGATGCGCCCGGATCTGCCGGAGGAGTTCCGCACGGTGGAGTGGATCGCCTATGCGTCCAACGCCTTCAACACGATGGTGCCGTTCTATGCCAATGTGGACACCACTCCGGCCTACCTCGCCTGCACCACCGGCGAAGTCTCCACCGAGAGCTTTTACTGGGTCAGCCGGATGATCGCCGCCATGGCCGATGCCGCTTACGGCAAGTCCATCTTCCATGTCGAGCGCTACGAGGAAGGCGTCCTCTCCGCCACACGCGCTCTGTTGAACGCCTACGACGAAAAACAGGCCCAGGAGGCCGACCCGGCCCGCCGTGCCGCCCTGCGCACGGAGGCCAACGAGGCCATCGCCAGAGAGCTGAAGGCCCGCGCCGCCGATACGCTGAACAAGGTCCTCTTTGAACTGAGCTGCAATATGAAGAATGCCTTCTCCCGCTCGGATGCCTGAGCAACAAATAAGGGAATAACAAGGAGCGTCTCCGCACAGAAGCTACTTCGTGCGGGGGCGCTCCTTTGTTGTGCCAGAAACAGCATTTCATAAGGATCTCCCGATGCAAAAAAAACTCAGAATGATGGATATAAATCATAAAGAAAATGATTTTTGTATGCGTTTCATATTTTTGCGGGGGGGGGGGGGGGGATAAAAATGAAAAAACATGGAGGAAAACATTGACAGACGGCTATAAAAGGTGATATCTTATGAGAGAGGCTTTATACCTCGGATGTCATTGTACCCTGAGGAGGGGAAAAACTTTTTGAAACGATATGACCAGGCAGGAAAAGCAAAGTGGCTGATCCTGGTCATTGCGGCAGGCATCCTTCTGCTGGGTGTGATCCTGTATGCAGGGGGACGCTGGCTGGAGACCAGGAGCGTTGAAGAAGCACGCGGGGATCTGACCCAGACGGAAGCGGTGGAAACGCAAGAGTACAACGGCGTCACATACCAGCGCCGGGAGGGGCTGACCTCCATCCTTGTGATGGGCGTGGACCATGACAGTGCTGTGGAGAGCGAGGGCGCTTACCAGGGTGGCCAGGGAGATTTCCAGCGGCTGATCGTCATCGATCCGGAACGCCAGGTCATCCGTCAGTTGAAGATCGACCGGGATACCATGACAGAATGCACCGTGCTGGGCTACCTTGGCAGCTCCATCGGCACCAAAGAGATGCAGATCAGCCTTGCGCATGGCTTCGGCGATGGCAAGGAGGAAAGCTGCGAGTATGCCCGTGAGGCAGTGGAAGGTCTTCTGCTGGGAGAATCCATTGATTTTTACGTGGCCATGAACATGGATGGCATCTCGGAGCTGAACGATCTGGCAGGCGGTGTTACCGTAACATTGGAGGATGATTTCTCCTCCATAGACCCTGCAATGACCAAGGGCACGACCCTGACGCTGCATGGGGACCAGGCCGAGACCTTTGTCCGCAGCCGGATGACGGTCGGAGATGGGACCAACGCCAGCCGCATGGAACGTCAGGAGGCGTTCCGTGGTCGCGACCAAGAAGACTGCAAAGGTCTGAGTTTGAGAAAGTACCTTTTGTAGGTTTACAGAAGGCAGTGGCATTTGCTGCCACTGCTTTCTTTCTGCTTCAGAATAAATCAAAGGGAGAACAAAACTATGTCAGAATACCAAATGCCACCCCCCAATAAGGTGAATTCGCCCCAGCCCGGCAATGGAGACGAGGAGACCATTGACCTCCTGGAGCTGTTTTATGCGCTGCTGAGTAAATGGAAGCTGCTTGCAGCAGCAACCGTGGCCTGCGCCCTGATCGCAGCCATTGGGGTGCTGTTTTTTGTGACGCCCAAGTATCAGGCGTCGTCTACCATTTACGTCATCAGCCAGA
>CAJMQD010000237.1 GCA_905215425.1 uncultured bacterium | reverse complement strand
CCCGGCCCCAGCAGCCCGCACAGGGCGGTGTTCAACGCGCCGGTGGCGTTGGCCGTAAAGGCAATGCAGGCAGGGTCCGGCGCGTGGAAAAGCTCTGCCAGCGCTTCCCGTGCGGCATACACCAGCCGGGAAGCATGCAGGGTCGGCTCATGGGCACCGCGGCCGGGGTTGCCTGCGGTGTGCAGGGCGTCCAGAATGGCGGCGTCTACTTCCTGCGGTTTGTACAGCGTGGTGGCAGCATTGTCCAGATAGATCACGGCTTGACCACGTTCCCGGCATGGGTCAGCTTTTCCACGATGGCATACATGTTCGTCACGCTGCCTACGGCCAGCTTCTCGGTCAGGCCGTAATAGTTCAGGCAGGTGCCGCAGGTCATGATCTCCACACCTTCCGATTCCAGCGTCTTGAGGTCCTCCAGCATGGGAGAGCCCTCACAGGTCAGGGATGCGCCGCCGTTATAGAACAGAACCGTCTTGGGCAGCTTGTCCTGCTGCGTCAGGGCAAACACGAACGCCTTGAGCAGGGTCTTGCCCAGCTCCTCGGCCCCGGTACCCATGGTGTTTGCGCCAATGGCCACCACGGTGTCCGTGCGGGCGTCCGGCATGCAGACGGCCGGGGTCTCTTCAGCCGCCGGGGCCTCCCCGATGGTGAACAGCACTCGGTATTCCCGTTCGGCCAGCTTTCGGCGCTGTACTGATAACCCTTTTGCTGGGCCATCTTGGTCAGGTTCTGCACGGCGATCTCGTTGTCCACCAGAATTTCCACCTGACCAGCACCCTTCAGCTCCGAAATAGCGCGCTTGGCCTTGACGACCGGCAGCGGGCAGGCGTCTCCTCTTGCGTCAACATGAGTCATAATCGTTTCTCCTTTCGGTAGGTCAGTATGTTACTGTGATCTCGGTTTCGGTTCGGGGAACGATCTCGCCCACGATCTTCGCGGGCAGACCAGCGGATCGCAGTTCCTTCTCCAGCGCGCTGGCCTCCGCCGGGTCCACTGCCAGCAGCAGACCGCCGGATGTCTGAGGGTCGAACAAGACTTCTTCCATGGCAAACGGAACGCCCTCAAACCGGACAAAAGGCCCGGTATGGTTGCGGTTGCGCTGCCCGGCGGCGGTGTACAGGAAGTCATCCGCCGCCTTTTCCGCGCCCGGCAGCACCGGCACGGCGCGGGCGTTGATCTTGCAGGAAAGTTTCCCGCCCATCATCTCGTGCAGATGCCCCAGAAAACTGAAGCCGGTCACATCGGTGGCCGCGTGCACAGTATACCGGCGGCTGATCTCCGCAGCGGTCTTGTTCAGGGTTGTCATGGAATGAATGGCGGCTGCCATGTGTTCCGGGGCCGCCTCGCCCACACGGTTTGCGGTGCACAGCAGCCCCACACCCAGCGCTTTGGTCAGCAGCAGCTTGTCTCCCGGCTGGCCGGCATCGTTTGCGTACAGATGATGCGGGTCCACAAGGCCGGTCACCGACAGGCCGTATTTGACGCCGGTGTCTGCAATGGAATGACCTCCGGCCAGAATGCCCCCTGCTTCGGCTACCTTTTCGGCTCCGCCGCGCAGGATCTCGCCCAAAACGTTCAGGTCCATATTTTCCGGGAAACACACCAGATTGAGGGCGGTTTTCACCTCGCCACCCATGGCATACACGTCGCTCAGGGCGTTGGCCGCTGCGATCTGCCCGAAGGTATAGGGGTCATCCACCATGGGTGGGAAAAAGTCCACCGTCTGCACCAAGGCCAGATCTTCTGTAACGCGGTAGACGGCGGCATCATCCCGGCTGTCATACCCCACCAGCAGATTCGGGTCCTTTTCGCCGCGGGGCAGCTTTTCCAGAATGCGGCTCAGTACACCGGCACCCAGCTTTGCCGTGCAGCCGCCCCCGGTACAGAATACGATTTTTTCATCCTTGCTCATGCACGTTCTCCCTCTTCAAATCGTGTCAGAACGCCGTTCACACGATAACGTTCCTGCAGAACACAGAGCGTCTGCTTCCCGAGCAGTTGGCGCTGCGGCGTATCTGCCTGATTGAGCACCGCATAAAAGGCCCTGCTGCCCACCCGTTTCCGGCTGCCCTGCTCACTTGCCAGCAGTTGAGCCAGAAGTTCCGGGGTCAGGCAGGCCTCCGGCGGAACGTCCAGCAGCATGCAGGCTTGTTCCAACCGGAAGCAGCATTCTTTCAAAGGGTGGCCCAGTGCGGAAAGCCCGGCCACCGCCAGTACGATGTCGCTTTGCGGCAGCAGAACAGGTTCCTGCTCCGCCGGGGCTTTGCACGGGAAATGCTTTGCACCGTCGGCTTCCAGAAACACGGCGTCTGCCTGTGCCATCCAGTGGGCAAGGTCTGCTTCCGGCGGTGCGGTCAACTTACCCTTGGGAGCCGGAGAACCCACCACGGCATAAGAGCCGCGGGCCCAGAGTTCCTGTATTTCGGCGTCAGTCTTTGCCCAGAGCCCGTTTTCCGGGCGCAGGATGTGGGTGGTAGTGGACACCAGCACCCGCCAACCTTTCTGCGCGCAATGGCTGGCCATGGCATACAGCAGCGTTGTTTTTCCGCCGCCGCCCACCAGTGAGACCACATGGCTTTTTTCCGCCAGAAACGGAAACTGCTGTTCCCC
>CAJMQD010000236.1 GCA_905215425.1 uncultured bacterium | reverse complement strand
CAACGGTACCGTCGCCGCCCAGACCCCAGAACTTGCACTCGATGGTGCCGGCAGCGGCGGTGTTGGGAGCCTTGTGCTCAGGCAGAGAGGCGTGAGTCACGTCGTCCACGATGCCCATGGTGAAGTTGTTCTTGGGCTCGTCCTGGGCCAGGTTCTCGTACACGGCGAAAACGCTGCGGGGAGGAGTGTCCTTAGAACCCAGACCGTAGCGGCCGCCCACGACTACCTTGTCGTTGATGCCGGCGCGGGACAGGGCGGTGATCACGTCCAGATACAGGGGGTCGCCCAGAGCGCCGGGCTCCTTGGTGCGGTCCAGAACAGCGATCTTCTTGGCGGTGGCGGGGATGGCCTCGATCAGCTTGTCGGCGCGGAAGGGGCGGTACAGACGGACCTTCACCAGACCCACCTTCTCGCCGTGGGCGTTCAGGTAGTCGATGACTTCCTCGGCCACGTCGCAGATGGAGCCCATGGCGATGATGACCCGCTCAGCGTCGGGAGCGCCATAGTAGTTGAACAGCTTGTAGTCGGTGCCCAGCTTGGCGTTGACCTGGTTCATGTAGTCCTCAACGATCTCGGGCAGAGCGTCGTAGTAGGAGTTGCAGGCCTCGCGGTTCTGGAAGAAGATATCGCCGTTCTGGTGAGAGCCGCGCATGACAGGACGCTCAGGATTCAGAGCGCGCTTGCGGAAGGCCTCAACAGCGTCCATATCCACCATATCGGCCAGATCCTTGTAGTCCCAGATGGCGACCTTCTGGATCTCGTGAGAGGTACGGAAACCGTCGAAGAAGTTGACGAAGGGGACGCGGCCCTTGATGGCGGCCAGGTGAGCCACAGGAGCCAGATCCATGACCTCCTGCACGTTGCCCTCGGCCAGCATGGCGAAGCCGGTCTGGCGGCAGGCCATCACGTCGGAGTGGTCGCCGAAGATGTTCAGAGACTGAGCAGCCACGGTACGGGCAGAGACGTGGAACACGGCGGGCAGCAGCTCGCCGGCGATCTTGTACATGTTGGGGATCATCAGCAGCAGACCCTGAGAGGCGGTGTAGGTGGTGGTCAGTGCGCCGGCGGCCAGAGAGCCGTGCACAGTACCGGCTGCGCCAGCCTCGGACTGCATTTCGATGACTTTTACGGTGGTGCCGAAGATGTTCTTCTGGCCCTGAGCTGCCCACTGGTCAACATAGTCGGCCATGGGGCTGGACGGCGTAATGGGATAGATGCCGGCTACCTCGGTGAAGGCGTAGCTGACATATGCCGCAGCATTGTTGCCGTCCATGGTCTTAAACTTTCTTGCCATAGACTTTAAATACCTGCTTTCTTCCTTTTTTCTTTTCCTTGGACGGGGTCCCACGCCCGTCCTGATGCCTTCGATGAACAAGAGGCAGTCCGGATGGTCCTGTATACTGCACCTTGTTCATCGAAGGCGTTCCCAAAATAACCCACTGAACATTTTAGCCCCAAAAGGAGTGAAAATGCTATGGCGGGATTGGTTATGACCTTATAACAAAAAAGTTATATCAGGAATAATAAAAAGAAAGAGCGGAGATTCACCCGGAGATTTTGGGCAGAGTGTGCATGCAGCCATTGCAATCAACGAAAAAAGACGGTAAAATAAGAAAGAGATGCTGTTTCTTCAATTTAATTTTGTGTAACCGTCAAAAAAATCGTGACTTTATTTTCTCGAAAAACAGGAGAAGCGCGGGAGAAAAGACGGCATTTGCCCTTCCGGCAGGAGCTGCAGGGGCAAAACAGACTGAAAAAAGCTGGGGGAAGAACCATGGTATGTAATGTGCGTTCGTTGGGACTTCATGGAGTGACGGGATATGAGGTGTCAGCGGAATGTGATCTGTCCGGCGGTCTGCCTGCCTTTACCGTGGTGGGCCTGCCCGATGCCGCGGTGAACGAAGCCCGGGAGCGGGTGCGGGCGGCGATCAAAAACTGTGGGTTCACCTTTCCGGTCAGCCGGATCACGGTGAACCTGGCCCCTGCCCATTTAAGAAAAGCGGGCACGCTGTACGACCTGCCCATGTTGGTGGGCATCCTGTGTGCCGGCGGGCAGCTGCGTCTGCCCGACCGGGACTGCGCCTTTGTGGGGGAACTGTCCCTCTCAGGTCAGGTCCGCCCCTGCGCCGGAATGCTGCCCATGGCGCTGGCTGCCAAACGGGCGGGGATTAAAGCGCTGTATGTCCCTGCGGACAGCGCGGCGGAGGCCACGTTGGCGGAGGGCCCTGTGGTCTACCCGGTGGAAAATGTGCGCCAGCTGGCCGCCCACCTGGCGGGAGAGACTCCCATCCCTCCGGCCCCCCTGTGGCAGCCGGGGGACGAAGTTCTGCACCGTCTGGATTTTGCGGATGTAAAGGGGCAGGAGCCGGTGAAGCGCGCCCTTGAGATCGCCGCCGCGGGGGGCGGGCACCATGTGCTCATGTCCGGCCCTCCCGGTTCCGGCAAATCCATGTTGGCCAAGCGGCTGCCCTCTATTCTGCCGGATATGACCAGGCAGGAGGCCCTGGAGGCTACGGAGATCCACTCCGTTATGGGTCTGACCACCCGGGAGCACCCTCTTATTGATGTGCGGCCCTTCCGTTCGCCCCACCATACGGTTTCGCCTATGGGAATGGCC
>CAJMQD010000235.1 GCA_905215425.1 uncultured bacterium | reverse complement strand
AGGAGAAACAGAACTATGGATCATACCCTTCAAAACTATATTGACAAGCTTAATGCCCTCAACTTTAAGGAGATGTACGAGGGCGACTTCTTCCTCACCTGGGATAAGACCGACGACGAGCTGGAGGCCGTGTTCACCGTGGCAGACGCGCTGCGGGATCTGCGGGAGCGGAACATTTCCGCGAGGATCTTTGATTCCGGCCTGGGCATCTCCCTCTTCCGGGACAACTCCACCCGGACCCGCTTCTCCTTCGCCAGCGCCTGCAACCTGCTGGGCCTGGAGGTCCAGGACCTGGACGAGGGCAAGAGCCAGATCGCCCACGGCGAGACCGTGCGGGAGACCGCCAATATGATCTCCTTCATGGCCGATGTCATCGGTATCCGGGACGATATGTACATCGGAAAGGGTCACACCTATATGCAGTCCGTGGCCGACGCGGTGGCCGAGGGCTACCGGGACGGGGTGCTGGAGCAGCGGCCTACCCTGGTGAATCTCCAGTGCGATATCGACCACCCCACCCAGTGCATGGCCGATATGCTTCATATCATTCACGAGTTTGGCGGCGTAGAGAACCTGAAGGGCAAGAAGGTAGCCATGACCTGGGCGTACTCACCCAGCTACGGTAAGCCCCTGTCGGTGCCCCAGGGGGTGATCGGGCTGATGACCCGCTTCGGCATGGATGTGGTGCTGGCCCACCCCGAGGGCTACGAGGTCATGCCCGAGGTGGAGGAGGTGGCCCGACAGAACGCCCGGCGCTCCGGCGGCACCTTTACCAAGACCAACTCCATGGCGGAGGCCTTTGCAGGGGCGGATATCGTCTACCCCAAGAGCTGGGCGCCCTTTGCCGCCATGGAGAAGCGGACCGAACTGTATGCCGTGGGCGACAGCGCGGGCATCCAGGCGCTGGAGAAGGAGCTGCTGGAGCAGAATGCCCGGCACAAGGACTGGTGCTGCACCGAGGAGCTGATGAAGACCACCAGGGAGGGCAGGGCGCTGTATCTCCACTGCCTGCCCGCCGACATCAACGGCGTCTCCTGTGTGGACGGCGAGGTGGAGGCCGGTGTCTTCGACCGCTACCGCACCCCCCTCTACAGGGAGGCCAGCTTCAAGCCCTATATTATCGCCGCCATGATCTTCCTGGCCAAGGTCAGGGATCCCCAGGCCACCCTGAAGGCCCTGGAGGACCGCGGCACGGCCCGCTGGTTCCAGAAGTAAGCGCGGGAGGGCCCTTCCCGACTTCCGCACTTTCTCCATAAATTCCTGCTTCTTTCCCTCCTTCCTGCAGACCCGCCCGTAACTGCTGATCAAACGGTAATTGCGGACGGGTCCGCTATTTAAAAATGATTTGAACGAGGTGTCATCATGGGGAAACGTATCGTCATCGCCTTGGGCGGCAATGCGCTGGGGGAGAATTTGCCCGAGCAGATGGCCGCGGTCCGTGGGACCGCCCGCGCCATCGCCGATCTGATCCAGGCGGGCCACGAGGTGGTCGTCGCCCACGGCAACGGCCCCCAGGTGGGCATGATCCAGAAGGCCATGGCTGAACTCACCCGATCCGATCCGGAGAGATATATCCCCTGTCCTCTGTCCGTCTGCGTGGCCATGAGCCAAGGCTACATCGGCTATGATCTCCAGAACGCTCTGCGGGAAGAACTGATGGACCGGGGCATTGATAAAGGCGTGGCCACGGTGCTCACCCAGGTGGAGGTAGACCCCGCAGACCCGGCTGTCCAGCATCCCCCCAAGCCCATTGGGGCCTTTATGACCAGGGAGGAGGCCGACAAGCTGGTAGCGGAGCGGGGTTACGATGTCGTGGAGGATGCCGGGCGGGGCTGGCGCCGGGTGGTGGCCTCCCCCAAGCCGGTCTCTATTGTGGAGATCAAGTCTATCCGTGATATGGTGGCCGCCGGACTGGTGGTGGTAGCCTGCGGCGGCGGGGGTATCCCGGTTTTTAAGACCGACGGACATCATCTCAAGGGCGCGGCCGCCGTCATCGACAAGGACTTCGCAGCCTGTACCCTGGCCTGGCAGCTGGATGCCGATTGCCTTATCATCCTCACCGCAGTGGAAAAGGTGGCCATTCACTTCGGAAAGCCGAACGTGGAATGGCTCTCCTACCTGACCCCGGCCCGGGCCAGGGCCTATATGGACGACGGCGAGTTCGCCCCCGGCTCCATGCTGCCCAAGGTCCAGGCGGCCGTGGAATTCGCCGAGTCCGCCCCGGGACGCACTGCGCTTATCACACTTCTGGAAAAGGCCGGGGAGGGGATCGAGGGGAGGACTGGTACCCTGATCCGGCAGTAAACGGGACCTGGACCTCTTATGCCAAACAGACAAGGACCGGAAGGGGAAAATAAAAAATTTGACTTACCTTTTTCCTAAAAAATATGCTAAAATATAGAAAGAATGTGCAGAATAGAGACAGACAAGGAAGCCATAGAGCAGACATAGGAGGCAGGTATGTTTCAAAAGGGCGAGCTGATTTTTTACAACAACTCCGGCGCGTGCCGCGTGGAGGCAGTGGGGCCGCTGGAGGGGGCGCGGGGGGCGGACCGGGAGCGGAGCTACTACAAACTCTCGCTGCTGCATGGAGGTGGAACCATTTTCGCCCCTGTGAACA
>CAJMQD010000234.1 GCA_905215425.1 uncultured bacterium | reverse complement strand
GTGAAGCCCGCGGTGATGGTGGCCTCCGCCTCCCAGGAGGCGACGGTCACGCCGAAGATCTTGATGTCCTGTTCGTAGGAGACGTAAGCGCCCACCGAGATGGTGGTGGAGCCGGTGGAGCCGCCGCCGGAGCCGGTGGAGCTGGAGTAGCTGGTGGTAGACTCCGGGTAGTTGCCGGACAGGTCATCCCGGTCCAGCAGGTCGGCGAAGTAGGGGGGAGAGGCCAGCACCGCCAGCACCTGGGGGTCGGTGTAGGTGAAGTAGTGCTTGCCCGCGTAGTTCATATAGCTGGAGTCGTTGTCGGTGTTGGCCAGACACAGGGCGTAAGAGCTGTTGACCTTATCCTTATTGGAATAGTGGGCGCCCCTGTGCCCTTCTCGCTGCGGGCCACTGCGGTGAGGTAGGTCTCGCTGGGGGTGTAGCCGCTGTACTTTACCTCAACAGTGCTTTCGTCCTGTACAGTTTTCCAGTGGTCAACGACTTTGTACCAGGTTTTGATTTTAAAGAGCTTGCAGAACCAGTTTTTATAATAATATTCGCTGCGGTAAACGGGTTCTTCGTGTTTGCCCGTTACGGTGTAGCTGGCGGTTTTTTCCGGGTGCTCGCTGAGGGTCTGGGACATGGTGAACAGGGTGCCCGCGCCGGTCTGGCCGGTCAGGTCCCCCGCCGCGGCGCTGTATTCCACATAGTCCTTCCTGTTTCCGCCGGGAAGGGCGTCGCTGATGTCCCAGGACTCGTCGATGGACAGGCCGTTATCCCCGTAGGAGATGATCAGGCTGTCGAAGTACAGCAGGCTGCCGTGGACCTGAGTGGTGCTGTTGCCCTGCTTGACCGTGTCCCCCTGAATGGGCCGGGAAATGATGGCCGTGTTGGCCGTGGTCAGGGGCAGGGAGAAGAAGTGGTCATAGTACGGGGAAGATGCATCCTTCTCCCGGAAGTCGCTGCTCATGGCGGACCAGGTATACTTGCCGTCTTTGTCCTTCTCGAACAGGACGAAGTTCTGGGCCATGGAGGAGGTGAAGCCTCTGCCGTTCCAGGTGTACAGGGCCACATAGCGGGAGTCCTTGCCGCTCTTCAGGTCGGCGTCGGACTGACCGCACAGGATCAGGGTCTCCTCGCCGGAGCCCGCCAGGTCGCCGAAGGCGAAGGAGGCCCGGACGATGTTGCTGGCGCCGTAGCTCAGGCTGAACTCCTGGGAGCGCTTGAGCAGGTTGGTGTCTTTCCCGCCGAACATGACCACCGCCCGGGAGCCCACATTCTGCTCCGGGCCGTAGTAGTAGCCCCAGGTGCAGGCCAGGTCGTCAATGCCGTCCTGGTCCACGTCGCCGCTGACCAGAGACACCATGTTGGACACCACGTCGCCCTCCCGCAGGAAGTAGGTCCAGGCCACGCCCCATTTGTTGGGGTCCTTATAGGCGTCGGGGCCGTCTTCAGTCAGCTTCTGCAGGGCGTAGACCACGATGCGGGAGTTGCCCACCTCCGGGATGTACACGGCCACCTCGTCAATGCCGTCGCCGTTCCAGTCGCCGGTGGCCACCTGAAGGTAGTTCTTCAGCTGATAGGGGTTCTCCGCAAAGTTCTCCGCCAGCTTATCGCTGGCGCTGCCGTCCTCGTTGGCCAGCTTCAGGGTGGGGTTGCCGATCTCCTTGCCGGTGGGGATCAGGGTGATGGGCTTGCCGTACTGGCCGGTGGTGGCGTCGCCGAAGCGCAGGTACAGCCCGCCGTTTTTGCTGTACGCCCCGGCGTAGACCATAGCGATCTGGCTGCTCAGGGTGTTCGGGTTGTTCTTGTCGTTGTGGAACTTGCCGGCGGCCACATCGGCCATGGCGTAGCTGGAGTAAGAGGAATCATTGGCCCCGGCAAAGAAAAACTCAGACTCGATTTTTTGGGCGCCGGTCAGATAGCCTTTAGTAGGCTGAAGCTCAGTGGCGGCCTGTTCAGTGTCGTAGGTGCCGCTGCTGATAACGGCGTAATTGCCGAAGGCTTTGACAAGGCCTTCGTAGGAAGAAAGATTTTCCTGCCTGGCAGACGCAGACAGAATTTCGGAGCTTTTCGTGGCGCTCCACTTCTCATGGCCGTACAAATGGCTTTTTAGGTAGACTTTATCCACATTTGTCTGGCCGGTTGTGAACCGCGTTCCGTTTTCCATGTTTTTGCTGCCTGTGGTATCGCAGGTTTCGGCCAGCGCATCGTCGACCTTGCTGTCCCATCCAATGGTATACAGCTCATATACCGGGGTCACGGCGATGGTGTCCCGGCCGTAGGGGTTGTCGAGACTGTCCGGGTCGTAGCCCTCCGGGGCCACGCTGGCGTCGATGCCCAGGGCGGCCAGTGCGTCAGAGCTGGAAGAGGACGGCTCCGCCGCTTTGGCCGTGATCAGGGGGCACTGGGCCGCGAAGCTGAACACCATGGCGGCGGTCAGCAGGCAACTGATCCATCGTTTCATTTTGTTCCCTCCTTGTAGAGACTCTGGAGTGGCGGCGCGGCCCTTGGTTGGTCTGCTGCGCCGGGCCGCGTTCCCATTTGATGCGTTCCCCGCCGCGAGAACACGGAGAGCACAAAAAACAGGAGATTCTGTCACATTATAGTGTACTGAATCTCCATTTTTTCGGCATATCCCTAAG
>CAJMQD010000233.1 GCA_905215425.1 uncultured bacterium | reverse complement strand
GTCATGTGGATGCTGCCGGGGGCGACGAATTTCTCCTCCTGCGGGTTTTCGCTGGAGCCCAGGCCAAAGATGATGCTCTTTTTTTCACCGGCAGCCAGGGTGATGTGGAAATGGTGGGCACCCACCGGGGCCCAGCCGTGGGCCATGCTGTTGGAGCAATGCCCGGCCAGCACGGCCTCCGGGGCGGCGGGGCCGCCGTAGACACCGCAGAACGCGTCCCGGCTGGTGTCAAAGCTGGTGACGGGGGTGTTGGCCCAGAACACGGCATAGTGGTCGCGGCGCTCCCGGTACTCGGTCTTATGATAAATGGCGCTGCCCTCTACCTCTACTTCACCGGTGGAGAAGTTGCGCTGGAAGTTGGAGCTGTCGTCCATGGCATCCCACAGGCAGAACTCCACATAGCTGAACACATCCAGCGTGCGGGGGGCGGCCGTCTTATTTTCCAGAGTCAGGCGGTCGATCTCACAGGCGTCGCCCCGGGGGACGAAGACTTCCTGCGTGGCAGCAATGCCGTTTTTCTCGCCCTCAAAAATGGAGTAGCCCAGGCCGTGGCGGCAGGTGTAGTGATCCAGCGCCGTCTTGGCGGGCTGCCAGCCGGGGTTCCAGACAGTGCCGCCATCGTTGATATAGATGCGGTGGCCGTCCATATCCAGCGGGGAGTTGTTGTAGCGGTAGCGGGTGATGCGGCGGAGCCGGGCATCCCGGTAAAAGCTGTAGCCGCCCGCCGTGTTGGAGATCAGGCTGAAAAAGTCCTCACTGCCAAGGTAGTTGATCCAGGGCAGCGGGGTCTTTGGGGTATCAATGACATACTCCCGGCGTTCATCATCAAAGTGACCAAACTTCATAGACGATTCCTCCTTTTGAAAGGCAGTCCATAAATAGAACAAGGGGTGAAAGGCTCACATTTGCGAAAACGATTTAGAACGCCGGGAGAAACGTTCTCTTCGCCCTAAGCATAGTCGAAACAGACCCAAAATGCAAGACCTTTTGTGAAATATACAACACATCCCGGCCAGGCAAAATGCGAAAAAGCAACTGTAACGATTTTGTAACAATTAACGAAGTTTGTATGTTTTTTGACAAATGGAGGGCCTCTGACCGGAAAATTTGAGAAAATGTCCGGCAGCGGGATGCCCTGACGGGGGCAAAAGGAAAAGAGCCGAAACCCATTCTTAAAGTAATTATAAGACCGGGCCGGAGAAACGAAAATGAGAACGAAAAAGAATTCGGTAATGAACGAAACAGAGCGAAAATGGCGCGGAGTGCACAGTTTTGAACAATTGAAATGACGCAAAGTGCTGAAAAGAGGTCAATAAGACCAAAACTTTTTATTTGATTCTTGATTTTTCGTGTGAATTGCGCTATCATGAAGTTGCGAAAACGATTTAGACTTCCTGCGAAGCCAAAATCGAAAAGTTCCTCGGGAGGAGGACGACCCAAATGTCATCCCTGAAAGATCTGGCACGGGAGTGCGGAGTCTCGGTAGCCACCGTGAGCAAGGCGCTCAACGGCCAGCACGATATCTCCGATGCCACTCGGGCCCGCGTCCGTGAAGCAGCCGAGCGGCTGGGCTATGTGCCCAACATGGCGGCCCGCTCCATGAAGACCAACCGTACTTATAACCTCGGCGTTCTGTTTGTGGACGAACGCCAGAGCGGCCTGAGCCACGAATATTTCTCCGCCGTGCTGGACAGTTTCAAAGTCCGGGTGGAGCGGCTGGGCTACGATATCACCTTTATCAACCGCAACCTGGGCGGCAAAACGATGACCTACCTGGAGCACTGCCATTACCGCGGTGTGGACGGCGTGGTGATCGCCTGTGTGGACTTCTACGACCCCCAGGTGGTGGAGCTGGTCAACAGCGATGTCCCTGTGGTCACCATCGATCATGTGTTCAACAACCGGATGGCGATCCTTTCCGATAACGTAAACGGTTTACAGGCGTTGGTGCGCTGCGCTTACGCCAATGGCCACCGGAGGATCGCGTTCATCCACGGCGAACGGACCGCCGTGACCGAGAACCGCCTGGCCGGTTTTTACAAGACCTGTGCCGAGCTGGGGCTCGAGATCCCGGATGCTTATGTGCGGGAGGGCGTTTACCACGACGCGGACCGCTGTGCGGAGGAGACAAAATTCCTGCTGTCTCTGCCCCAGCGCCCCACCTGCATCATCTTCCCGGACGACTTCTCCGCGCTGGGCGGCTACAATGCCATTGCCGAGGCGGGCCTGAGCATCCCGGAGGACATCTCCGTGATGGGCTACGATGGCATCTACCTTTCCCGGGTGGTCAAGCCCGAGCTGGTGACCTACCAGCAGGACACCACCATGCTGGGCCGGACGGCAGCCGACAAGCTGATCCAGATGGTCGAGCATCCCCGCATCACCCTGGCGGAACAGGTGCTGGTGACCGGAAAACTGCTGACAGGCCGCTCCGTCAAACACATTTAACGTTGTTCCTGTAAGCTTTGGGCGTTCCGAAGCTTTGAAAAAATCTCAGAAAATGGAATCCAAACCATAAGAAACCGTTGAAGGAGGTTTACTCTTATGAAAAAGATCTCTCGTCGTAATTTCCTGCTCGCTTCCGGCGCTGTTACCCTTTCGGCTGCCCTGACTGCATGTGGCGGTTCTTCTTCCAG
>CAJMQD010000232.1 GCA_905215425.1 uncultured bacterium | reverse complement strand
GCCCCGTGTTTGGTGCGGGTGAACACCAGGGCGCTCTTGGCCCCCTCCCGCTCCAGCAGCCAGGCCAGCAGGCGGGTCTTGTTCCCCTTATCCACAAAGCAGATCTTCTGCTCGATGGCCTCCACCGGGGAGGATACAGGGTCCACCTCCACCCGGGCCGGATCGTGGAGCAGGGAATTCACCAGCTCCATCACCTCGCCGGGCATGGTGGCGGAAAAAAGCATGGTCTGCTTCTTGGCAGGCAGCCACTTCAAAATTTTCTTTACGTCGTGAATAAAGCCCATATCCAGCATCCGGTCGGCCTCATCCAGCACGAAGATCTCCAGCTTATCCAGCGCCACAAAGCCCTGCTGATACAGATCCATCAGCCGTCCGGGAGTCGCCACCAGGACGTCCACTCCCCGCTTGATCGCCTCCACCTGAGGGTTCTGCCCCACGCCGCCAAAAATCACGGTGTGCCGCAGCTTCAGATACTTGCCATAGGCATCAAAGCTCTCGCCGATCTGGATGGCCAGCTCCCGGGTGGGGGTAAGGATCAGGGCACGAATGGGATGTCCCTGGGCGGGGCGCTGGTCCAACTGCTGCAAAATGGGTGTGGCAAAGGCACAGGTCTTGCCTGTGCCGGTCTGGGCACAGCCCAGAACATCCCGCCCGGTCAGTGCGGGGGGAATGGCTTTTTCCTGAATCGGGGATGGTTTTACATAGCCCTGCTCCTCCAGGGCGTTCAGAATAGGGGCGCTCAGCCCCAACTGCTTAAATGTCATATCGAACTTCCTTTTCTCATTCCGGCGGGACAAGCCGCCCCGCGGGCCTGCTGCTTTCTGCTCCCCGCAGGCTGGGGTGTTTTCGGATCTGGCCCGAAGGGATTCACCGGGGCAGCGCGATCAGCCCCGCCCGCTCCAGCTGCTTTTGAAGCTGCTGGGCTGTCTCGATCAGCGAGACGCCGCCGGGGCAGTCGAATACCAGATCGGCATACCGCTCATAGAGCGGCGCCCGGACGGCCATCACATCGGCCAAAGTCTGGCCTGGCCCCATTGCGATCCCCCGGGTAGATAAATTCCGGATCCGCCGGGTCAGCTCCTCCAGGGGTACGTGGAGATATACCACAGGTCCCAATTCTTTCAGGTGGAGGGCCGCTCCCTCCCGGCACACGGCACTTCCCCCCGGAGCGATAACGCAGCGGTCACACCGGACAGAGCACACCGCGCGCTCCTCCGCTTCCAGAAACGCGTCCACGCCCCGGCTGTCCAAGATCTCCTGGAGCAAAGCCCCTTCCCGCTGCTGGATCAGCAGGTCAACATCCAAAAAGCCATAACCGAGTGTTTTGGCCAGCAGCACCCCTACGGTGCTCTTGCCGGAGCCCGGCATACCGATCAACGTGATATTGTTCACAGGATCATTCCTCACGGGATATAGTCCCTCTTTTTTCTTAAAAGGGCAGAATCAAACATTTTTAGTTTATCATATCGGCGCAAAAAAAGAAAGAGGAAATCCGGCAAATCCGGTGAAAAATGGCCTGCTTCCCCTGCATTCGGTGATTCCCCGGATGCAATTCTCTGTCATCTAACATATTCTTGACAGCAAGTTCTTGGGTTTCACACACATTTTATTCCACGGCCGATATAATAAATTCAGAACACAAGGAGGAGATTTTTATGGAACAGCAGCTGCACCCTTATTTATTAGATGGAGAGACCGTCCTCTGGAGCGGCCGTACCTCTCCGTTCAAACTGCGGGAGCTGCCCTTCCGCTCCTCCCTCTATCTGCTCTGGCTGATTTCTGCGGCGGCGGCCGCTATATCCCTGCTTTTTCTTTTGCCGCCTCTGCTGTCCGGACAGCGCTCTTTGGGCAACACCCTTATTATCTTGGTGGTTCTTCTCTCCCTCCCTGCCATCTTGTCTCTGCAGCCCTTTTCCGATAAGTATAAGCTGGAGACAAGTGTCCTGTACGCCATCACCAATCTGCGGGCAATCACCATGGTTGACGGACAGGTGCTCTCTCTGCCGCTGCGCAGCAGCACCAACGCCAGTGTTGGCCAGCGCCGCGGTGAGTGCGGCACCCTGTTCATCGGCTCCAACGCCCAGTGGGACACCCGCCGCACTTTGACCGATGCCGTCACCGGCATCCCCCATCTGACAGAGAAAAACCAGATCGACGGTCTGTTGTTTTTCCACATTCCCCACCCTGACCAGCTTTTACAGTATTTCTCCTGACTGTCCCGTCCGTATTGCGGGGCCGGAGGAAACGGTTCCACCTCCTCTCCTTTCCGTTTCCTCCGGTTCCGCTTACTTCTTTCCCGTAGCCCCAAGTCTCTGAGAAAGGAGGGTACTTATGGTCGTTGCCGGTATCATCATGATTGGCTCTGTCGTTCTGGTCGGACTTTGCTTCGCTTTGAGCAAAATGAAAGACTGAAGTTACAGCACCACAGAAGAAAGGTCGTGTACATCTCCCATGGAAGCATCCGAACATTACTGACGCCGCACTCATTTTGGTGAGTGCGGCGCTCTTTTTGGTTCAATCTGCCAGCTGTGTCCGCAGGTCATGCAGCGCCCGGCGCTCCAACCGCGAGATTTGTACCTGCGACACGCCGATCACCCGGGCGCACTGGGACTGAGTCAAGCCCTTGTAATAGCGCAGCTGTATCACTGT
>CAJMQD010000231.1 GCA_905215425.1 uncultured bacterium | reverse complement strand
TTGCCACCTGCGGCGTGAACTACACCGAGCTGGGCGCCTACACCGCCGACATGGCCGCCGATATCCTGGAGGGCAGCGAGATTCCCGCTTACCACGTCATGGACGGCGGCATCATCACCGTGAACCGCGAGGCCGCCGAGAAGGTGGGCATCGACGCCAAGGTATTCTCCTCCATGGCCGGTCAGGTTGTGGAAGTGGAAACCGAGCAGTAAGAGCTGTATCGCTCCGCCGGAGAGAGACGATCTCTCCGGCGGAGGTTTGGGAAAGGGCGGCTGCACCGCCTTTTCCCAAGCTGAGAATGGAAAGGAGACAAAGAAAATGCTGAGTATGAACGTACTCATGGGAGCGTTGGAGCTGGGCTGTATTTATTCCCTGGTGGCCCTGGCCCTCTTTTTGAGCTTCCGTATTCTGAATATCGCCGATATGACCACAGACGGCAGCTTTACCTTGGGCTGCGCCGTGTCTGCGGTATTTGCCGTTTCGGGGCACCCAGTGCTGGGTATGCTGCTGGCCATGCTCGCGGGCAGCGCCGCGGGCTATATTACCGCAGGCTTGCAGACCCGCATGGGAGTTCCCTCTATTCTGGCGGGCATCATCACCAATACCGGCCTTTATACGGTAAATCTGGCGGTAATGGGTTTTTCCTCCAACGTGAATATGCTGAAAACGGAGACAGTATTCACAAAGTTCCGCGATCTGGTGGGCAAAGGCGCGCCCTATAAGCTGCTGCTGGCCTTTGCGGTGACGGCGGTGGTGGGGATCCTGCTGGCGCTCTTCCTGCGCACCCGGCTGGGCTTGTCCATCCGGGCCACCGGCGATAACCCGGATATGGTCCGGGCCAGTTCCATCAACACGGTCAGTACGGTCACCATCGGCCTGTGCATTGCAAACGCCATGACGGCCCTGTCCGGCGCTATGCTGGCCCAGTACCAGAAGACTGCCGATATTAACCTGGGTACCGGACTGGTCATCATCGGCCTGGCCTCCCTCATTATCGGGGAGACTATCTTTGGCCGCGGCGGGATTCCCGCTAAAATTGTAGGGGCAGTGGCCGGCAGCATCATCTACCGTTTGATTATCGCTGTGGCTTTGCGGATGAATTTGCCCGCCGAATGCCTGAAGCTGATCTCTGCGGTGATCGTGGCCCTGGCCATTGCCGGACCCTATATGCAGAAGCAGCACAGCGCAGGACGCCGCCGCCGGCAGATGCTTGACGCTGCCGTGGAAGGGAGAAAATGACGATGCTGGAACTGAGCCATATTTCGAAAACCTTTAATCCCGGTACCATCAACGAGAAAACCGCGCTGCGGGATGTTTCCCTGTCTCTGAAGGAGGGGGAGTTCGTCACCGTTCTGGGCAGCAACGGCGCCGGCAAGAGTACCTTGTTTAACGCCATTTCCGGGGCCTTCCTGCCCGACACGGGCACGGTGACGCTGGACGGCATGGACATGACCGAGTGGCCCGACTACAAGCGCAGCAAGTATATCGGGCAGATGTTCCAGGACCCCATGCGGGGGACGGCACCCAATATGACGATTGAAGAGAATCTGGCGCTGGCCTATTTGCGGGCCAACGGGCGGATGTCCCCCTTTTCTGTGGTCACGAAGGCGGACCGGGAGCGGTTCCGGGAGCAGCTGGCCCGGCTGGGGCTGGGACTGGAGACCCGCATGTCCCAGCCTGTTGGACTGCTTTCGGGCGGTCAGCGTCAGGCCCTGACCCTGCTGATGGCCACGGTGGTCACACCGAAGCTGCTGCTGCTGGATGAACACACCGCCGCCCTGGACCCCGCTACGGCGGAAAAGGTGCTGGCGCTGACGGAGGAGATCGTGGCCAAGGATAACATCACCTGTATGATGATCACCCACACTATGCCGTCGGCGCTGGAGCACGGCAGCCGCACCATTATGATGGACCGGGGCGGCATCATTCTGGATGTGGCCGGGCAGGAGCGGGCCGCCCTGGGGGTGGCCGATCTGCTGGAGCGCTTCCGGCAGGTAGCGGGCAGTATGCTGGATAACGACAGAATTCTGTTGTCTTAAAGAAAAAACCCAAAGATATGAAGGCAGTCCAGAGGAAAGGGCTGCGAAGAATATAGAAGCTTCCCGGCTGGCAGCTATATGCTGTCAGCCGCATTTTTATTGGCGGAAAGGACAGCGGGCCAAAGAATTGGCGTCTGTTCGATTTTAGGATCAGGAAATATAGGATTGACTTTTTAGAATCTTGTACTATAATCGGTATATACCGGAAATATGGGAGGGGACGTCGATGCCGAGACCGCCACGATGCCGGAGAATCTGCGGCGCACCACAGGTGGATACCTTTATCCCGGGGGGAAGTGCGGACGGAGAGCCGATTGTGCTGACGCTGGACGAGTATGAGGTGATCCGCCTTGTGGATTTAGAGCAGCGGACCCACGGACAGTGCGCTGAACAGATGGACATCTCCCGGTCTACCGTGCAGGAGATCTATGAGAGTGCACGGCGCAAAATTGCGGCTTGCCTCGTGTACGGAAAGCCGCTGCACATTACCGGCGGCAGCTATCGCATCTGCGGCGGACAGGAGCATTTGCGCTGCGGGCGCTGCCGCCAGGTACAGACATACGACGAAACCGATCTTGTTGTGGTCAAGCTTTTTTGTAACACTTGTGGCTAAAAAAATAGTGCTTATC
>CAJMQD010000230.1 GCA_905215425.1 uncultured bacterium | reverse complement strand
CGCCAGTCTGCGGACTGGCTCGCAATGACAAAGCCCTTAACTTAATGGCATTGGGTTGGGAGGGAATTAAATGATCTCCCCGAACAGCGACCACTTATTGGCCCCGGTGATCTTCACCTGACAGAACTGTCCGATCACATCGGTGCTCCCCTTGGCCCGCACCAGCCGGTTGCCCGGGGTGCGCCCGGAGATGGGGAAGGTCTCGTCCCCGCTCTCGCCGTCCATGAGGCAGCGCAGGGTCTTGCCGATATAGGCGGCGTGCTTCTCGGCGGAGATCTGGTCCTGCAGGGCGGTGAGGCGGTTGAAGTTGGCCAGCTTCTCCTCCCGGCTCATGGGGTCGGGCAGCTTGGCCGCCGGGGTGCCCACCCGGGGGGAGTAGATAAAGGTGAACAGGGCGTCGAACCGCACGTCCTCCAGCACCTTCAGAGTGTCCTCAAACTCCTCCGTCGTCTCTCCGGGGAAGCCCACGATGATGTCGGAGGTGAGGACGATATCGGGGATCAGGGCCTTCAGGGCGGCGATCTTGGCCATATACTGCTCCCGGGTGTGGCGGCGGTTCATGGCCTTCAGGATGCGGTCGTTCCCCGCCTGGAAGGGCAGATGGAGCACCGGCGCCACCTTTTCGCACCGGGCCATGGTCTCGAACAGCTTCTGGGTGGCGTCCTTGGGGTGGGAGGTCATAAAGCGGATGAGGAAGTCCCCGGGGATGGCGTTTACCAGCTCCAGCAGGTCGGCGAAGTCCATGGGCTGGGCCAGGTCTTTGCCGTAGGAGTTTACGTTCTGCCCCAGAAGGTTGATGTCTTTATAGCCCGCGGCCACCAGCTGGCGCACCTCCGCCAGAATGTCCTCCGGCTTGCGGGAGCGCTCCCGGCCCCGGACGTAGGGGACGATGCAGTAGGTGCAGAAGTTGTTGCAGCCGTACATGATGGACACCCAGGCCTTCACCTTGTCCTGGCGCACCAGAGGGATCCCCTCGGCGATGGAGCCGGGCTGGTCGGCGATCTGGAAAATGCGGCCCTTCTGGGTCATCAGGGTGTGGATGAACTCCGGGAAGCGCCACAGCTCGTGGGGGCCAAAGACCAGGTCCACATGGCGGTAGGACTGGCGGATCTTGTCCGCCACGTGGGGCTCTTGGGCCATACAGCCGCACAGACAGATGATCTGCTCCGGGTGGCGGCGCTTGGTGTGCACCAGAGCGCCCAGGTTGCCGAACACCCGCTGCTCGGCGTGCTCCCGGATGGCGCAGGTGTTGATAACGATGACCCGGGCCTGCTCCTCGTCGTTGGTAAAGCCGAAGCCCATCTGGGCCAGATAGCCCCGGATGCGCTCGGAGTCGGCCTCGTTCTGCTGACAGCCATAGGTGTCTACAAAGGCGAGGGGGGGCGTGGGCAGCTGGGCGGTGGCGGCGGCGGCCTGGCGGCAGAAGTCCAGCTGACGGTCGATGTCAGCCTGAGAGATCACGGTAGTGGTACGTTCCATTTTGGGTCCTCCAGATAAAAAGCGGGGCAGCCCCGCATGATTTTCAGAATAAAACATCATACCATTTTTTTCGAAAAAGGGCAAGAAGCCGGGGCGAAAAAAGGGGTCAAATCGGGGCGGAAGGGGAAAACAAAACCCCGGACACAGGTCACCTGTGTCCGGGGGAGATATTATCCGATCATCAGCAGCGTGCCCGCCGTGATCAGGGCGGCACCCAGGATAGCCTTGGGAGTGGCCGGCTCTTTCAACAGAAGAAAGGCGAAAAGCAGGGTGATGACGATGCTCAGCTTGTCGATGGGGGCCACCTGAGAGACTTTGCCCAGCTGCAAAGCCCGGTAGTAGCACAGCCAGCTTGCGCCGGTGGCCAGACCGGAGAGGATCAGGAACAGCCAGCTGCGGCGGCTGATCGCGCCGAGGCCGCCCTGTACCTTGGTGAGAAAGACCATGCCCCAGGACATGAGGAGCACTACGCTGGTGCGGATGGCGGTGGCTAAGGTGGAATTTACCCCGTCGATGCCGATTTTGGCCAAAATCGAAGTGGCGGCAGCAAACACAGAAGAGAAAAGGGCCAAGATAAACCACATAACAGTACCTCCTGGGGCGGTGCGGCAGAGATCCATTCCCTCGTGTACCCTGGAAAGCGCCCTGTTGATTACGTCCGGTATGTCCGGACCGTACAATAGCATAGTACAAACAGGGGTGCAAAACAAGAAGGATGTGGATAAATTTGTGGAAAATGTGGATAAGTGAAATAAATTTATACGCATCGTTATAGATGCGCCCCGTCAGAACACCAGGATGCGCAGCGTGAAGGTGAGGGTCATCAGCAGCACGCCGATGCTGGCCAGACTGTCCAGCGACAGCCGGGGGAGGGAACGGGCCTTTTGGGGGGACTCCGCCGGGGCGTTTTCTACCAGGCGGGGGAAGGGGCGGACCGCAGGCGCCTGGGTGTGCCGGGGGGCGGGAGCCAGACTGCCCTCGGCCTGAGCCAGCTTCCGGCGGTATTCGGCCAGATCCACCACGTTTCCGGTGGAACGGATAAAATTGCGGGTAAAATTGCGGGTGGTATAGTAAACAGTCTGCATGAGGGACCCTCCTTTAAAAGCTTTGATCTGAGCATACCATCGGTTGACAAGGGCAGCCACGGTTTTGACGGGCAGAAATGGGCCCATACAGCGTCAAGTCCCTTGACAATAC
>CAJMQD010000229.1 GCA_905215425.1 uncultured bacterium | reverse complement strand
GGTCAAACGCGCCCTGGGCGGTCCCCATTGCGGCGGAAAACTCCTTCGGCTCCGTGTCCTGCTGGGAGATATAGTAAGCAAACGACGTACCGGGCAGTCCGCGGCAGCAGCACTGCTCAAGAGCCTCTAACAGATCGCTGAACTGGATCAGCTCCTCCGGAGTCAACTCCTTCAGCTTCTCCGCTTTGAACAGCCAATTTGCAAACAGGTCGCAGAGCAGACTGCGGATCTCTTCCTGACGGTCAAAAATGATGGTCAAGCTGCCGTCGATATACGAGTCTTGGATAAAGACCAGCGCGCCGTCCATGTAGTACTTCAGTTCAGAGATGGCCCGATCCTGGTCCGGCGCGTCGGGGAGGTCACGGACCATCTGCGCCAGTTCGGAATAAAGCTGAGACTGTGCGTCCAACCGGCGCACAATGGTAGAGAAGACAGCGTGCTCGGGATCATATTGGTCCTCGCTGGGCTGTGCGCTGCCGCAGGAGGGCAGCAGAACACCGGCGAGAAGGGCCAGCAGCAAAAGCAGGGCCCGCTTTTTGGGTAAGATACGAATAAGATCACCTCCATCTGAATCGCGCGGAAGAACGGAAACAGGAAAACCGGGCGGCGTTAGGGAGACGGTCTGGGGAGCTCTGTGCCTCTAATGTATCATAGGGATGAAAAAAGGACAAGTTGAGACTTGAAATTTCCCATGAGTTTTCTCCTCCCCCTCCCCCGCCCTGTTGCCTTTTCCCCCGCCCTGTGATAAAATTACTCAGTTAAAGGCCAAGCTACAAGCGGGGACCGTACGTCCCGGCTTTTAAAAGCCCAAACAGAGAGAAGGAGGCTTTTCCATGCGCACCTTGGTCATCGAAAAGGCACTGGTAAAACAGAACATCGCCGTCATCAAAGACAAGGCCCACGGCGCGGTGATCTACGGGATGCTGTCCGGCGACGGCGGCGGGGCGGGTACCGTCCCTCTGGCCCAACTGCTGCGGGACGAGGGCATCACCCATTTTGCCGTCCACGAGGTGGAGGAGGCCCAGGCCCTGCGGGAGGCCGGCTTTGTGGAGGAGGAGATCCTCATGCTCCGCTCCACCACCGACCGGGAGCTGCTGGAAAAGCTGGTGGACCTGAACGTGGTGTGCACCGTGTCCTCCGTGGACACGGGCATGGCCCTGAACGCCTTGGCGGAGAACCGCTCCACCGTGGTGGAGGCCCACATTCAGGTGGACACCGGCATGGGCTTCGGCGGTTTTCTGGTCAGCGAACCGGAGAAGATCCTGCTGGCCTACCGCTCTCTGCCCAATGTGGCCCTGACGGGGATCTATACCCAGCTCCACGGCACAGCGCCCAGGGGACTGGAGGCCAGCGCCCAGCTGGAGCAGTTCCAGCAGGTGCTGGAGGCCATCCACTCCGCGGGGTTTGAGACCGGTATTGTCCACGCCGCCGGGTCCTATGCCCTGCTGCACTACGACTTCGCCCGGATGGACGGGGTGCGGGCGGGCTCTGCCCTGCTGGGCCGCTGCCGCCGCAGCGAGGACGACGGTCTGACCAAGGTGGGCTACGGTCTGGCCCCCCTTACCGAGGTGCGCTGGCTGCCCAAGGGACACACGGTGGGCAGCGGAAGGTCTGTCACCCTGAAGCGGGCGACCCGGGTGGCTGTTCTGCCTGTGGGTTATCTCAATGGGTTCGGCGTGGCGGAGCGCCCCTGGGACAATGACACTCTGTGGGGGGTCCTGCGCCGCTGGCGGCGGGACCGGAAGCGCACGGTGCGCATCGGCGGGCAGAAGGTGAAGATCATCGGCTCCATCGGTGCGGTAGAGACCGTATTGAATGTGACCAACCTGAAATGCTCCGTGGGGGACCTGGTCAGCTTCGACATCGACCCCCTGTACGCCCAGGGCTTCCGCCGGGAGTACCGGTGAGCCCCGTCTTTCCTCTTTGCACCAAAATCATTTATCAGGAGTTGACTGATATGGCATCCAACCTCTCCTTTCAGCCGCTGCTCTTCGGCGGCGATATCAACGTATACAGCGTAGCCCGGGCCTTTCACGAGGCTTACGGCGTCAAGTCCATTGCCTACGGCAAGTTCCACACCTTCCCCTGCGCCTTCAGCGCCATCATCGACTACCGCACCTGTCCTGAAAACGAAGAGGACGAGGTGTTCCTTCAGCACGTGAACGAGGTGTGCGCCCAACTGCCGGACAAGACGGTGCTGGTCATCGGCTGCGGAGACAGCTATGTGCAGCTGGCTGCCCGCTATAAAGACCAGATGCCCGCCAACGCCATCGCCCCCTATATCCCCGGCGACCTGCTGGACCATCTGATCAACAAGGAGTATTTCTACAAGCTGTGCGATCAGCACGGCATCGACCACCCGGCCACCGTCATTTACGACAAGTCCATGGGCCACGACTTCGACCTGCCCTGGGACCCGCCGTACATTGCCAAGCCCGCCGACGGCGTGGCCTACTGGCAGCACGAGTTTGAGGGCATCAAGAAGGTCTATATCTGCCAGAGCCGCCAGGAGCTGCTGGACGCCCTGGACGCGGTGTATGCCGCGGGCTACCCCGACCACATGATTTTGCAGGAGTTCATCCCCGGGGACGACACCTATATGCGGGTGCTGACCAACTACTCCGACCGGAATGCCCAGGTGAAGCTCATGTGTCTGGGCCACGTGCTGCTGGAGGAGCACTCCCCCCACGGCATCGGCAACCACGCCGTGATC
>CAJMQD010000228.1 GCA_905215425.1 uncultured bacterium | reverse complement strand
GAAAACAGGAGGTGTATCCGTTTTGTTTCAGATCGGGGATAAGGTAGTCCATCCCATGCATGGGGCCGGCATTGTAGAGAGCATCGTGCAGAAGGAGGTAAACGGCGTGACGCGGGAGTATTATATCCTGAAGCTGCCGGTGCGTTCTATGGTGGTCATGGTCCCGACGGAACATAGCGGAGAGATTGGCGTGCGCCCCGTTGTGGGCAGCGCGGAGGCAGACCGCATCCTGGCCTCGATCTCTCAGCTGCCGGTAGAGGCAGTCTCCAGCTGGAACCGCCGCTACCGCATGAATATGGAGCGGATGAAGAGCGGCAACCTGTTTGAGGTAGCTCGGGTGGTAAAGAGTCTCACCCTGCGTGAGAACGACCGGGGTCTATCCACCGGAGAGCGGAAGATGCTCCACGCCGCCAAGCAGATCTTGATTTCTGAGCTTGTTATGTCAAAAGACAGCAGCTATGAGGACATGGAGGAGCAAATCAATATAGCCCTGGGCTGACCGGGAGCAAGGGGTCGGCAGGCTCCTTTTTTATGCGGAGGGATATTATGGCTGGACTGACAGCGTGGTTGAAGGAAAAACGCAGCAGCCGGGAGCGGCCGGTGACATCTAGTGGGGTGGTAGCGGCGGGCAGCGCCGCCCGGATGGAGGGCGTGGATAAGATACTGGTCCCTTTGGGGGAACTGCCCGCTATTGTACATACCCTGTGGGTGTTTCAAGACTGTCCTCTGGTGGATGAGGTGATCGTGGTCACCAGTCAGAACCGGGCGGACGAGATCAGCCGCCTTTGCAGGCAGTACCGTTTGAATAAAGTGAGCAAGCGTCTGGATTCGGTGCGCCGCGGCGTGGACGAGGTGCGCCCGGATGCGGCCCTCATTGGCATTCACGACGGGGCCCGGCCTCTGCTGCCCCAGAATGTACTGGAGGAGGTGCTCCGGCGGGGGGCTGAAACCGGAGCGGCGGCTCCCGCTTTGCCCTTGACGGATACCATAAAGCGGGTAGAGGATGGCCTGGCGATTGAAACGGTGGACCGGGCCTCTCTTATGGGGGTGCAGACTCCGCAGGTGTTTGATGCCGACCTGATTCGCGCCGCTTTGCAGAAGGCGGTGGAGGACGGTGCGGCTGTGACGGATGACTGCTCCTGCGTGGAGCGTATGGGCATGAAGGTGGCGATGACGGCAGGCAGCAAGGAAAATTTGAAGCTGACGACGCCCTTCGATCTGCTGACCGCACGGGCCATCCTGGAGGCGAGAGGAAAGGGAGAATTATAATGCGTATTGGACATGGATATGACGTACACCGCCTGGTAAAAGACCGAAAGCTGATTTTAGGCGGGGTGGAGATCCCCTATGAGATGGGACTGTTGGGCCACTCCGATGCAGATGTACTGACCCATGCGGTTATGGATGCCCTGCTGGGAGCGGCCGGATTGGGGGACATCGGAAAACACTTTCCGGACCATGACCCGGCCTATGCGGGAGCGGACAGTCTGGTCCTGCTGGACCATGTGGCCGGGCTGCTGCGGGCCCGGGGATGGCGCGTCGGGAATGTGGATGCCACCATTCTGGCCCAGCGGCCCAAGCTGGCGCAGTATATTCCGGAGATGCGGGAAAAGCTGTCGCAGCATCTGAATGTTCCCGCCGACTGCGTGAATGTGAAAGCCACCACAGAGGAGGGTCTGGGCTTTACCGGCACCGGAGAGGGGATGGCCGCTCACGCTGTGTGTCTGATCGAGGCAGAATAAGATTTAAAACGGACCGCTCAGAAAATGAGCGGTCCGTTTTGTATCGCGGTGAGGGCGGGCGGCATAGGATGGGGTGAGCGGGTCTGTTCGCGAAGAGCGAACCGCTCCAGGAGCGAGGAAAGGAACGTAACTATGCTCTATTATCTCATCGTATGCCGCTCCCTCACTTATGCACAGCGTACCGCCGAGGTACTGGAGCGAGGGGGCGTTCCGGCTCGGGTGCTGCGTTCGCCCAAGCAGATTGCGGGCGAAGGATGCAGCCATTCTGTCAAAATAGCCCAGCGGCACTTGAGCGAAGCGCTGTGCCTGCTCTACCAGGCCGACTTAATGCCGAAACGGGTTTTTGCCAGAGAACAGGAAGGTGCCTATCGGGAGGTAACACTATGATCTATTTTGACAGTGCTGCCACCACATTGCAGAAGCCTCCCGCTGTGGCCCGGGCCTCCGCCTGGGCCATTGAGCATTTGGCAAGTCCCGGGCGGGGCGGGCATCTGGCGGCCCGCCGGGCGGCGGAAACGGCCTATACCTGCCGTAAGCTGGCGGCGGAGTTGTTTGAAGTAGATGACCCACAGCGAGTGGTGTTGACTTTTAACGCAACTCACGGCTTGAATTTGGCCATTAAAACACTGGTCAAATCCGGGATGACTGTGCTCATCTCCGGATATGAACACAACGCCGTGACACGGCCCCTGTCGGCGATTCCCGGAGTGAATGTAAAAGTGGCGGCAGGACCGCTTTTCTGTCCGGAGAAGTTCATGGAGGAGTTCCGCCGGCAGCTTACGCAGGAAGTAGACGTGGTGGTCTGCACCCATGTATCCAATGTGTTTGGCTATATACTGCCTGTGGAACAGGTGGCGGACCTGTGCCGGGATAAGGGGATTCCTTTGATTATAGACGCGTCGCAATCCGCGGGGTGTCTGCCCCTTTCCATGGCCGGGACCGGGGCGGCTTTTATTGCCATGCCGGGACACAAGGGGCT
>CAJMQD010000227.1 GCA_905215425.1 uncultured bacterium | reverse complement strand
GGCCTTGATGGTGATGCCCCGCTCCCGCTCCAGGTCCATGTTGTCCAGCAGCTGGCTCTCCATCTGCCGCTGCTCCACGGCATGGCACTGCTCAATCAGCCGGTCGGACAGGGTAGATTTGCCGTGGTCAATGTGGGCGATAATAGAAAAATTGCGGATATTGGATTGTTCAGACATAAGTTTAAAAGCCTCCTTAGGCAGATCCAGTTTTTGAAAGGCCTTTCGGTGCCTTTTTAGGTGCATAGGGGGCTGCGCCCCTACATTGTGGCCCGGTGAGGGCACCGGGCCCTACAAAAGCAGCGACACACCCAATGGGGCCCACAAAAGCCCGGCGAAGCCGGTTTTGTGACGACGCCGTAGGGACGGCCCCAAAAGCCTTCCCCCCTAAGGGGGGAAGCCTGTAAAACACACCCTAAAGCCTTCCCCCCACAGGGGGGAAGGTGGCATCGCCGTAGGCGATGACGGATGAGGGGGCGTTCCTGATATGCGCATGGCATTTATGCCGTGGCGAACGAGAAGGTGAGTTGCCCCGCAGGGGTGGCCTGCGGCCGCCCGGCGGATAGGGCAACGAGCCCCTTACCCCTTATGCATCAGGGTGGCGATCAATTCGATCACGCACATGACCGCCGCCAGCACCACCAGCAGGATCAAAAAGGCGCAGTCGTTCAGCGCAGTCCCCTGCTTCAGGGCGCTGATCAGCTTGAGCAGCCGCACCCCGGCGCAGAGAAACCAGGTGCCCACGTTCAGCATGGAGTATTTGCTCTCTCCATACAGGATGGTATAGAGGCGATAACCGCCGAAGGCCAGCAGGATCACGCTCCAAAGAATAATATCGCCAGTGTCCATAAGACCGGCTCCTTTCCTTATGATACGGTTACGGCTTCTTGGGCTCCCGTCCGGCGGTCAGACCGTGGAACCGCTCGCCGCAGGCGTGGGTCAGCTGGAGCAGAGACTGGTACAGGCCGGGATAGCCCTGGGCCAGATCGTCATGTCCCATGGGGGGCCACTGGCCCTTCTCCTTGCTGTGGGCGGCCAGCGCTTCGGCCAGCTCCGCTTCGCTGCATTTCATGTCGGCGTCGGGGATACCCGCCTGGAACTGCCGTTGGGACAGGGAGAAGAATTCGGGGTTGTTCTCCGGGTTGGCCTGATACAGCATCCGGTACATCTTATAGACGGCGGCAGACAGGTAGTTGTTGGCGGCGCGGATGCCCTCCCGGCTGCCGGTCTTGCCCAGCAGGTCGAACAGCAGGCCCACCGAGTTGACGATCAGCTTTTTGGACAGCAGAGCCAGTACGCTGCCGCGGACAGAGGTCCCCTTTTCCTCCGACAGGTCATACAGCTCCTCGGCGCCGATGGTGGTGCCGTCCCGGGTCATGGTGCGGCCCAGCAGATAGTCGGCGGATACGCCGTAGTAGTCGCAGGCCTTGACGACAAAGGCCAGACCGGGTTCCCGGATGCCGTTTTCATAGTGGCTGAGCAGCGCCTGGGAGATTCCAAGCACGTTGGCCGCAGTGCGCTGGCTGACCCCCTTCTCCTGTCGGAGCAGGGATAGGGTCCTTGAAAATTCAGGATTCAAAACAGTTTCTCTCCTTTAACCGCCGAGGCCGGCGGCGCTTATATACACAGGGTATAGTATATCTGACGCAATACCTGTTGTAAAGATAAAAATTCCGCCTCTCCCCTGCCCCGACGGAAAAATCCCCTGGATTTTCCTGTTTTGTCCCGCCCGAAGGAGGGAGACTGATTTGGAGGAAAAGTCCCTATTGCCAAGGGGAACGCCGTATGATAAGCTGAAACAGAAGAGTCCGCGGGATACAAAAGAAAGGGAGGATACACCCATGAAGAAGGACACAGGGGGAGAAAACTTCACCTATTGGAAACGTCCGTGGGCGAAGTGGTGCGTTTTGGCAGGGGCGCTCCTCCAGATCCCCGGGATCGGCGGGCGGCTGCGGGAGTACCGGTTGATTTCTGCGGGCGAGCTGCTGGGCGAGCTGGCCAAGGCAGAGTATGCAGAGAGAGCCAAATTTGGGCTTGCCTGTTCCGGTATCCTGATGGCTGTCCTACTGGGGGCGTTTTGTATCGGCTGTCTGGCGCGCAGCAAGCGGCAGGCGCGGCTGGCGGAGAGCGTACTGTTTCTGGTGCTGGCGGCGGCGTGGGCCGGGGCCTATTTTCTTCTTGGGATGCACACCAGGGGGCTGATCTGGGCGTTTTTTCTGGTGATGCTGCTGGGAAGCGGGGGATATTCCTTTTGTGAGTGGAAAAAAGAGAAATAAGCCGAAAATCTTGTAAAAGAGAACAAAAAAAGTTTGTTCCGGAATACTTGCATTTTATGCTGGAAAATGCTACGATAAGCAACAGAAATGGGAGTATTTTCCCGGAAAACGAAAAATGGAAGGATCGACTATCATGTTTGGAAAACTGATCGAAATTCTGAAGGCTCATCCCCGCAAGATCGTGTTCACTGAGGGCACCGACCCCCGTATCCTGGAGGCCTCCGCCCGTCTGCTGTCCGGTACGTTCCTGACCCCCGTGCTGGTGGGCAACCCCGACGAGATCCAGGCCGCCGCTGAGGAGTGCGGCTTCAATGTCCGCGGCGCTGTCATCGCAGACCCCGCCAACTACGAGAAGATGGACGAGATGGTGGAGAAGATGGTCGCTCTGCGTAAGGGCAAGATGACCGCCGACGAGTGCCGCGCCGCCCTGAAGAAGGGCAACTACTTCG
>CAJMQD010000226.1 GCA_905215425.1 uncultured bacterium | reverse complement strand
GGGCAGAGAACATTGATTTGTTTTCTTACTACTGTAAATGATAATGCTTTTCTGAGGAAAGTCAACGGGGAACAGCTCTTTTCGTTTGAATGTACGGAAAGACAGGGCGTTTTTTCGGGAAGGACAAACGATTTGACATGGATTTTACACAGCCCGACTTTCCCATTTTACAAGCGGAGGGTATCCTGTGTCATGTAAGCAGAAAAAATCAAACACACCGGCACGGAGCTCTTGAGAGAGACCGGTGCCGGACAAAATGAAAAGGAGATCCTGCAACATGAAAAAGTTTCTTTCTCTGGCGCTGGCTTTGACCTGCGCTGTGTCCCTGCTGGCCGGCTGCCAGAAGTCCGGCGGCGATCAGCCCAGCGGCGGCTCCTCTGTCTCTAATCCTCCCGCTGTCTCCAACACCGAGGTGACCGGCTCTGTGGCCACCGATGGCTCCACCTCCATGGAGAAGGTCATCGGCGCCTTGGGCGAGTCCTTTATGGGCGCCAACAAGGGCATTACCGTTACTTACAATCCCACCGGTTCCGGCTCCGGCATCCAGGCCGTCAGCGAGGGCCGCTGTGACATCGGCCTGTCCAGCCGCGCCCTGAAGGATGAAGAGAAGGCCTCTGGCCTGGAGGAGACCGTCGTGGCTCTGGATGGTATCGCTATCATCGTCAGCCCGGAGAACCCTGTCAGCGACCTGGATGTAGAGACCATCGCCAAGATCTACACCGGTGAGATCACCAACTGGAAGGACCTGGGCGGCAGCGACGCCGAGATCGTGCTGATCGGCCGTGAGGCCGGCAGCGGCACCCGGGACGGCTTTGAGTCCATCACCGGTACCAAGGACACTTGCAAGTACCGTCAGGAACTGACCTCCACCGGCGATGTGATCACCACTGTGTCTCAGAACCCTGACGCCATCGGCTATGCCTCTCTGGCCGCCGTGTCTGACAAGGTGAAGACCCTGACCGTGGGCGGTGTGACCCCCACTGAGGATACCGTGAAGGACGGCAGCTATGTGATCCAGCGCCCCTTCGTTCTGGTCACCAAGGATGGCACTCAGCTGTCTGATGCGGCGCAGCTGTTCTTCGACTACGCCACCTCTGCCGATGCGGCTGACATCATCTCCAAGGCCGGTGCGGTGCCTGTAGCGTAACCAACACAGGAAACAGGAAAGCCCCTTGCCGAGCAAGGGGCTTTTCGCCCTGACGAATGGGAGAAGATAACATGAGAGAAACAAGTGCAGAAAATATGGTCCGGGCGGGAGCCGATGCCGTGTTCTGCGGGCTGGAGAAACAAGCCCGGGGGAATGACCCGCGGATGAGCACAGGGGCGGCAAAAAAGAATTTGCTTGAGACTGTGATCCATGGTATATTCCTTATACTGGGACTGATCACCGTGGCCTGCGTGCTGTTGATCACCGTATATCTGGTGTTGTCCGGCCTGCCCGCCATCGGAAAGATCGGCCTGACCAAATTCCTGTTTGGAAAGACCTGGGCCTCGACGGCGGCTCAGCCCGCCTTTGGCATCCTGCCCTTTATCCTGACCAGCGTGTACGGCACGGCGGGGGCCATCGCGGTGGGCGTGCCCATCGGCTTTCTTACTGCCGTCTATCTGGCCAAGATGGCCCCGGCGGGGATAAAAGCTGTGGTGGGCGGCGCAGTGAGCCTGCTGGCCGGCATCCCCTCGGTGGTGTATGGCCTGGTGGGCATGCTGGTGCTGGTGCCCGGCATCCGCAGGCTGTTCCGTGTGCCCGACGGAGCCAGCCTGCTGGCGGCCATTGTGGTGCTGGCGGTGATGATCCTGCCCAGCATCATCAAGGTGTCTGTCACCGCCCTGGAGGCGGTGCCCAAGGAGTATGAGGACGCCTCTCTGGCCCTGGGGGCCACCCCGGTGGAGACCTGGTTCCGGGTGTCCGTCCCCGCGGCCAAAAGCGGCATCGCCGCCTCGGTGGTGCTGGGGGTGGGCCGGGCCATCGGCGAGGCCATGGCCGTCATGATGGTCTCCGGCAATGTGGCAAATATGCCCTCCCTGTTCGAGAGCGTCTGCTTCCTCACCACCGCTGTGGCCAAGGAGATGAGCTACTCCAGCGGCCTGCAGCGGCAGGCGCTGTTCTCCATTGCCCTGGTGCTGTTCCTGTTCATCATGCTCATCAATGCCGCCCTGAACTTCTTCCTGAAGCGGGATAAGGAGGGCTGAACATGAAAAATGTGTCTGCCCGCCGCCGGGCCTACGGTCTGGTGATGAAAAACCTGATGCTGCTGGCCGCTGGGGTGACCTGCGCTCTGGTGGTGTTTATAGTGGTCTATGTACTGTACAAGGGGGTGCCCAACATCACCTGGAAGCTGCTGTCCACCTCCCCCAGCTACCTCAGCGACACCATCGGCATTCTGCCCGATATTCTGAATACACTTTACATCGTGATCTATACCCTGTTTCTGGTGCTGCCCCTGGGGGTGGGGGCGGCCATCTATCTGACGGAGTATGCCGCTAACCGCAAACTGGTGGGCATCATCGAGTATGCGGCGGAGACCCTGTCCGGTATCCCCTCCATCATCTACGGCCTGGTGGGTATGCTGTTTTTCTGCGAGTTTCTGGGGATGCAGACCTCCCTTCGGGCGGGTGCCTTCACCCTGGTGATCATGAACCTGCCCACCATTATGCGCACCACCCAGGAGAGCTTGAAGACCGTCCCCCAGAGCTATCGGGAGGGAGCCTTCGGTTTGGGGGCGGGCAAG
>CAJMQD010000225.1 GCA_905215425.1 uncultured bacterium | reverse complement strand
GCCGATGCCGGAGCCCTTTGCCTTGGGGACATTCACAGCCCGGCTGGGCTTCAGGGGCTGCTCCACGACCTCCTCGGACATACCGGGTCCGTTGTCCTCTACCTCGATGATCACATTCCCGCCCTCGCGGAAGGCGCGGATGTGGATCTCGCCCTCGCCGTCGGCATACTCCATGCCGTGGTAGATGGCGTTTTCCAGAATGGGCTGGATGATGAGCTTGATGGTGTAGAGCGTTTCGATCCCCGGCTCTGCGGAGATGTCGGCGGAGAACTTGTTCTTATAGCGCATTTTCTGGATGGTCAGGTAGTTGCGGGCATGTTCGATCTCGTCGCCGATGGGGATGATATTGCTCCCCTTGCTCAGGGAGATCCGGAAGAACCGGGCCAGGGCCGTCAGCATGACCACGGCCTCCTGGGTCCGTCCGTTCTCCGTCATCCAGACCACGCTGTCCAGGGTGTTGTACAGGAAGTGGGGGTTGATCTGGGATTGCAGCACATCCAGCTCGCTGCGGCGTTTTTCCTCCTCCTGCTGAAGAATGTCCTCCATCAGGTGCCGCATGGTAGAGACCATAGATTGGACGGAGTGGCTCAGGTGCTTTACCTCGTAGGGACCGTCTACGTCGAAGTCGACAGACTCCGCCCCCTTTTCCAGCTCCCGCACTGCGCGGTCCAGCTTCTTTATGGGTGCAGTGATCCATTCGGAAAGCCGCAGGTTTACAAATACCAGCAGGAATATAGAGAAGGACACCACAAACAAGGCAAATAGCAGCAGCTGGCTGTAATTGTCCCCAAGCGTCTCCATGGGCTCCACGCCCACCAGCTTCCAGCCGGTGTAGCCCACGGTTTTTACCGTCACCTGACGGCGCTGGGACTGGAATACCTCCGTATATGTCCCATCGGAATACGCGGCGGCCGTCAGGTTGTTTTCCTCCTGCAAGCCTGCGTAGAGAAGCTGCTGGCGGGGGTGGTAGATGATCTCTCCGTTTCCGTCGATCAGGTAGAGATAGCCCTGCCCGTTGGAAAAGGATACGTCCTTGCAGATCTGCTCGATGCCGCTGAAGTTCATGTCCACCAGCAGCACGCCGCTTTGGATGGCACCTGCGTGGGTCAGTTCCACATGGCGGCTGAGGGATACCACCCAATGATACCGCGCGTCGGGGTCCTCAAACAGATGCTGCACATGGGGCGTGGAAAAGTGAAGATTTTCAATGCGCTCCATGGCAGCGGTAAACCACCCCTCGCGGCTGGGGGTCACGCTGTTTTTCAGTTCGGTCAGGGGGGTGGCGGAGATCAACCCGCCCTTTTCGTCAAATACCGCCAGAGACACCAACACATCCCGGTCTTTGGCATACAGCAGCTCCAGAGCATTGCTCAGTCCCTGTACCGTGCCCTCCTGCTCCAGATCTGCGCTTTTGATGACCCGGTAATACACCGTGTCGGACACCCGCATCATGTTGCGCAGATAGCTGTCCAGAGTCCGATTCACCTGTGCCAGCACACGCTGGCTGCTCTCCGCCGCCATCTCGTTGGCGGAGGAGGAAAAGCGCAGCAGCAGCGCCATGCCCAGAAACAGCATGCCCACCACGGCCACAGCGGTAAAGGCAATGGACAGGATCATCTGAACACTGGACCGGTGATATAAGGTTTTCCACCGGATTCTAAAGCCGGAAGGTTTCTTATCCACAGGCGGCTCCTCTCTGTTTTCTTACTTACCTGCGCTGCGGTACTTCGTGGGCGTCATGCCGAAATGCCGCTTAAACACATAGCTGAAATAGTTGGGGTCCTCATAGCCGCACCGCTGGGCGATCAGATAGGTCTTGTCCTCCGTGCCGCGGATGGCCTCAGCCGCCGCCTCCATCCGCACGGTGGTGACGTAGGCGGTGAAGGTGGTGCCCGTCTCCCGCTTGAACAGGGTGGAAAAATAGGTGGAGCTCAGATGCAGATAGGCGCACAGCTTTTCCACCGACAGGTCGCTCTCCGCGTAATGCTGCCGGATGTACTCCTTGGCCGTTTCCACCGCCTGTCCCGCCGAAGCCGTCTGCCGGCGGCGGATCAGGGCGCGCAGACGCAGATAGCGTTCGGCGCACCAATGCTCCAGCTCCCCCAAAGCGGGCAGCTCAGACTCCTGCAAAGGCAGAGAGAAGTCCGCGCCGAAGACCTCCTCCACGCCCACGCCGGAGCGCCGGGTTATCTTCATCAGGTGGGTCACCAACTCCATGAGGAACAGGCTGTACTGTCCGGCGGAGGGGTTGGCCACCCGGATCTTTCCGGCCAGGGCCGCAGTTGCCTCCCGGACCTCCTGTTCGCTGCCCAGTCTTACTGCTGCCGTCAGCGTTCTCTCGTCCGCTTCCTCAAAGGTGAGTACCTGGCCGCCGTTCGGCTCCAGGTCGCCGATATAGATGACCTGTCCCCGGCCCACCATAGAGCGGTATTCCAGGGCCGTTCTCGCCTCGGCGGCGGACCGCGCCATACCGGACAGCTCCTTGCAGGGCGCGCCCACCCCCACGGTCAGGGTCAGATCCAGGTAGGAGGCGGCCAGGGTGCAGGCCCGGTCCAGAATACGGATCAGGTCATAGATGGTAAACTTCTCCGTCAGACTGACGATCAGCGCTACCCAGTCGTTGTACAGGGAGAGCCTGCACCGGTCCGCCGTCAGCGATTCCTCCAGCAAATTCTGGACGGACAGGGTGGACAGGGCGTTTCTGCTTTCGCTGCCGATATAGGCCAGCCCCACCGCCCACTCCTCGC
>CAJMQD010000224.1 GCA_905215425.1 uncultured bacterium | reverse complement strand
AAACAAATTGTACTACGATGGTTTTTGAAAAGTTCTGTATCACTACTCGCACCAACTCGTCGCAAGCGACATATCGCTTGCGACGAGCTTTTTTTATTAAAAAACTCATCGCTCACTCATTCTGCTGCTCCTCGCTTCCAAATGCGACCCGCTGCACTGGGCTCGCATTTGGTGAAAGCGCCGCCGGCCAGAAGGCCGGCTTTTCCCATGCAGATTTCTCTGTTACTCCTCTTTCAAACAGAAAAAGGCCGCGGCTTTCGCCGCGGCCTTTCCTGACGAATCTATGCCGTTTTCACATCATTACAGGATAAAAGACGAAATGATGGAGCAGATCTGCTTAATATCCACTTGGGCCTTAAAGTCAAATTGAAGGCGGTTTCCGTCATTGAACACCAGCACCAATTCACTGTCGATATCCAATACGCCAGCAGTTTCAATTCCAAAATACTGTACTTTGGAGTAGGGATAGGAGAAATAAGAGATCTTTTTCCCGGTAATCCCCTGAACATTGACAACGAATACACGTTTATTGGTAAAGATAACCTGATCACGAACCGTCTGGAAGCACTGGACTATCGTTTCACCAGATACAAAAAAGTCCGTTACCTCCGAACGCACTTGAGATACGGCGATCGGCTTCAAATTAAGCAAATTCCCATCGCCAAGGATCCCCGAAGACATTGTCGCCATTGATACGCCCTCCTATTGTTTTTCTTGTTTCAGTATAGAGCTCATTCTTCGCATTGTCAATCCGATTGCACAACGGCAACGCGCTTCAGTTCCGGTCTGCAAACCGGCTTTCTTTTGTTTCCACGTTTTCCTTTACAGACGCCCGACTTCTGGCTATAATGTCTCTCTGTGAACAACAGCTCCCCACCTTGCAGGACATCCCCGGGAGCAAGCAAAGGATTGGATCTCTGCCATGTCAAAAACAAAATTTGTCTCCGGCTTTCGGGACGGTATCCCCATCGCCTTAGGTTATCTGGCCGTAAGCTTTGGGCTGGGCATCTCCTGCCGGGCCGCATCCCTGACCCCCTTTCAGGGCTTTCTCCTCAGTCTGCTGAATAACGCCTCCGCCGGTGAGTACGGCGGCATTACCATTATGGCAGCGGATGAGGGGTTTCTGGTCATGGCCGCAATGATGCTGGTCATCAACGCCCGCTACCTGCTGATGAGCTGCGCCCTCAGTCAGCATCTGTCCCCCAACACACCGCTGGGCTTCCGGCTGCTTATCGGCTTCGACATGACGGACGAACTGTTCGGCATCGCCATCGCCCAACCGGGTTATCTGAACGTATGGTATTTCATCGGCGCCATGTGCGCCGCCATCCCCGGCTGGAGCTTCGGCACTCTGCTGGGCGTGCTGTGCGGCAACCTCATGCCCCAGTGGGCAGTCAGCGGCTTTTCCGTGATGCTGTTCGGAATGTTCCTGGCCATTATCATTCCGGAAGGCCGAAAAAATCGGGTAGTCCTGGGCTTTATCGGGGTCAGTTTCCTGCTGTCCTATGCGGCCGCCAAGCTCCCCCTGGTATGTCAGCTGTCTGACGGGATGCGGATCCTTTTGCTCACAGTCGCCATCTCCGCAGCTGCGGCTATTTTGTTCCCCCATAAGGAGGAGACCGCTCAAGCATGAAAACCTATCTCTACATCGCCGTCATGGCCCTGACCACCTATGCCATCCGGGTGCTGCCCCTCACGCTGATTCGCAAGCCCATCCGCAGCACCTTTCTCCGCTCCTTTCTCTACTACGTCCCCTATGTCACCCTGGCCGTTATGACCTTCCCCGCTATCACCACCGCCACCCAGTCCCCCGCCGCCGGCGCGGCCGCCATGGTGGTGGGCATTCTCTGCGCCTGGTTTGGTCTGGGCCTGCTGCCCGTGTCTCTGCTGTGCTGCGGCACGGTGATCCTGCTGGAATTCTTCCTGGTCTGATGAAAAGCCCCCTCCGCATACAGCGGAGGGGGCCTTTTTCATATTTTTCAGTTCAAGGCGTTCAGCCGCCGATCGGACTCACCATATCCACTATGGTGGCCCCTGCGGGGGGCTCGGTAGCGGGCTTGCTGCTGGTGGCGGCGTAGGCACCGTCCATGGTCATATTCATCTGCATGGTCAGGTCGTCCATGGCGATCCCAAAGGCCAGCTCCGCAGTCATCTTGCTGTTCTTCACTTCCACATTCACCGCGGCCTTTACTCCGTCGGCCTCCACGGTCATGGTCATAGCGTAGCCGTTCACCTTTCCGCCGCTGGTATACAGGGTCATGGTCAGCTTGCCCTCGCCGCCCATATCCAGGGTGCTCACATAATCGGAGCCGGACTTCTTGAAGGCGCTGTCGGCACACAGGGCGTTCAGCACAGCCAGGGTGTCCTTTGTGGTGGCGGAGGCGTCGGTCAGGGCGGCAGATTTCAGCATCTCGGGCAGCAGCTGGCTGAAGCTCTTGCCCTGGGCAGTCATCACGGTCTGCATCAGCTCGGTATAGCTCATACCGGTCTGGGCGGACATAGAGTCAAACATGCCCTTCATGTCCAGCTTGAACCAGGCGTTGGCCATTCCGGGCTGCCCTATCATAGAGGCCAGCTCTGGGGACTGGAGGTAGAAAGTGCCCTTCTCCAGGTCGCCCCGCAGCTCCATATTGAGGGTCATGGGGAACATATCGCCCAGAGCAGCCCCGGCATCCTGGCCGTCTGCGGTCACCTTTGCGTCCATATTCATCCGCGTGCTGAACTGCATCTGGGTGCTGCCGGCCATGA
>CAJMQD010000223.1 GCA_905215425.1 uncultured bacterium | reverse complement strand
GAAGGCCAACTCCGCTTTGAATCAGGCCGTCCCCACCATCACTGCGGCGATGACCGAGCTGCTGGACCTGGACATCAACGGCGGCAGCGCCGATGAGATCACCCAGGCGATGAAGAACCTGACGGATGCTCTGGATGGTCTGAGCGGCGTTATGGAGCAGGTGGATCGGGCCATAGAGCAGATGAAGGCAGCCCTGAAGGACCTGGGGGATGCGGGCACAGAGCTGAAAAATGCGTTGGAGGATATGGATGACGTCCATGACGGGGCGGAGGACGTATTGGAGGGGCTGACCAAGATCACCGAGAGCCTGCGGGACATGGTGAAAGAGCTGTCTGAAAAGCCGGACATCACCATTCACCCCATTGGCGATGATATTACGGAAAAAGGAGATCAGCTGCAGGACGCCATGGACGCCCTACTGGACAGCGGAGACGCCCTGAATCAGCTGCTCAGCGACTCCTCCGATACCCTGATCGGAGATCTGAAGGCCATCAATCGTCAGTTTAAGTCCATCATCAATCTGATCCGCAGTGAAAAGAGCGACTGGGACAAGGACAGCGATAAAACCCTGAACGAGCGGATCAAGGACCGCTTCCAAGATGTCTCCGACAGCTGTACGGAGGCCAATCAGCACAGCGGCCGCCTGTCGGCCAATCAGAATCAGGGCGCGGTCCAGGGCGATACCGCTGTGGGCGGCATCGCCGGCAGCGTGGGCATCGAGACGGATTTTGATTTGGACGAGGATGTCAATCAGGTGGGAAATTACTCGCTGAATTACCACTATCAAGCCAAGGCACTGATTTCCGGCTGCGTGAACTACGGCCCGGTGTCCGGCAAACAGGATTATGTCGGGGGCGTGGTGGGGCAGGCCTATCTGGGTCTGGTTATGTCCTGTCAGGGCTATGGCGCGGCGGACAGCGACGGCAGCTATGTGGGCGGCATCGCTGGGGCCTCTGAGGGCACGATTCGCCGCAGCTGGGCCAAGTGCAGCCTGTCCGGTACAGACTATGTGGGCGGCATCGCCGGATACGGCGAGAATCTGGATACTTGCCGCGCTCTGGTGACCGTGTCTGGCGAGGCCTATGTGGGGGCCATTGCCGGGGATGTGGACGAAAACGGGACTGTGAAGGAAAATGTCTTTACCCACGATACTCTGGGCGGGTTGGATGGCATCAGCTATGCGGGAAAGGCGGAGCCGGTCCCGTTCGAGGCGCTGTGTGCCCTGTCTGGAGTGCCTGAGAGCTTTTCTCAGCTGGAGCTGACCTTTGTGGCGGACGGAAAGCTGGTGGCGGTAGTCCCGTTCCAGTATGGAAAGGGCATTGAAAGCCTGCCTGAGATTCCGGCAAAAAAAGGCTGCTCTGCGTCGTGGCCCGCCCTGGATTACCGGCATCTGACCGCCAGCCAGACCCTGGAAGCCGTCTATACCCCGTACAGCTCTGCCCTGTCTGATGGCGGTGAGCTGCCCCAGATTTTGGTGGATGGCAGTTTCAGCGCAGGGGCTGCTATTGAGCAGACGACCGAAGAGGCCGTCTGGACGGACAAGAAGGGCCGGGAGTGGTCTGGAACGGCGTTTACCGTCACCGTGGACGATCCTGACCTGAAGGAGATCTCCTATACCGTCCACTATCGCCTGCCCGACAGCGGGAAGCACTATGACCTGTGGGTGCGGACAGAAGACGGCTGGCAGCGGCAGGACAGCACGGTGGACGGCAGCTATCTGCTGTTCCCCAGTGCAAAGGAACAGATCACCTTCTGTGTGGTGGAACGCACGGCGAATACCGCCCTGTTTATAGGGATTGCGGCCGCAGGCTGTGGCGTTGTGCTTGTGGGGGCGGTAGTGACTATCCGGAAGAAGCTGGGCGCTCCTCTTCGGGTGCGCCTGCGCCGGAAACTGAAGAACAAAAAATAAGGACATCGAGAAAAAAGGAAGCATCTCTCCTCGGAGAGATGCTTCCTTTTTGTATTAAAAACAGGAGATATGACAAAATGTATTGAAAAGCGGCGGGTTCGGCGCCCACGCACCTCAGTCCATATCCATTTTATTCCGTCCCAGTCCGCTGAACTCCACGAACACGGCGGCTACAGCAGCGACCAGGGCCGCGATGTACATGGCGGTATTTACCTGCTCGCCGATCAGGTCCACCCGCAGCAGGACCTCTGCCAGGGCGATGAGGACCACAGCGGTAATGAGCAGGCCCCGGGACAGGGGCTTCATCCGCTTCTGCTTGGACATGGGGGCCTTCCCGGTGACGGTCTTCCCGGCGGAAGGCAGGGTACGGTGTTTTTTCTTTTTGCTCATGCTGCGCTCCTTTTTCAGTCCAGAGTTCGTCGGATGATCCCGCCGCCCACCACAGTGTCTCCGTCGTACAGCACCACCGACTGCCCAGGGGTCACCGCGCGCTGGGGCTGGTCGAAGGTGACCTGAATGGTGTCATCACCCGTCTGCCGCACGGTACAGGGCTGCTCCACCATGCGGTAGCGCACTTTGGCGGTCAGGCGAACGGGACCGTCCAGGCGGCTGCAGGCGATGAGGTTGATCCGGTCTGCCTCTAAGGTGGAGGAGAAGAGACTGCTGTTTTCAGACAACACTACGGTGTTGTCTTCTGGGCGAACCTGCTTTACATACAGCCGCCCGCGGTTGGAGGAGACACCGAGGCCCCGCCGCTGGCCCACGGTATAAGCGATGATGCCCTCGTGGGTGCCGAGGATATGACCGGCCTCGTCCACGAAGGGACCGGAGGGGTAGTCCTTTCCCGTATACCGGCGGATGAAAGCGG
>CAJMQD010000222.1 GCA_905215425.1 uncultured bacterium | reverse complement strand
ACCCCCACACCTACGAGGCCGTGGCGACCGGCAAGGTGGACTCTAAGTTCGGCGTGGCCATTGAGACCGGGCAGGCCGCCCAGTTTGTGGACCAGGCGCTGGCTATGAAGCACTTGAATGTGCTGGGCTATCACTGCCATGTGGGCTCTATGGTCTTTGAACAGGATGGCGATGTGTATCAGAACGCCGCCGAGATCATGCTGGCCTTTGCCGTGGAGATGAAGGCGGCCCGGGGCTTTGTTCCCCAGATTTTGAACCTGGGCGGCGGCTACGGCGTGCGGTATACCGAGAACGATCCTACCATTGACATCGAGGAGAATATCAAGCTGCTGTCTGAGTACTTGAAGAAGCGCTGCGACGAGCTTGACCTGCCCATGCCCGCTGTTCTGATGGAGCCGGGCCGCAGCATTGTGGCAGACGCCGGTATGACCTTGTACTCCGTGGGCACGGTGAAGAAGATCCCCGAGTATAAGAATTATATCTCCGTAGACGGCGGCATGACGGACAACCCCCGGTATGCTCTGTATCAGTCCCGCTCTACCGTTATGCTGGCAGAGCGCCCGGAGGAGAAGGGGACCGAGAAGTTCGACGTGGTGGGCCGCTGCTGTGAAAGCGGGGATATCATTCAGCCTGATGTGGTCCTGCCCGAGCCCAAGCGGGGTGAGATCCTGGCCGTGTGCACTACCGGCGCATACAACTACTCCATGGCCTCCAACTACAACCGGGTGGCCCGGCCTCCCGTTGTCATGCTGTACGGCGGCAAGGACTATGTGGCGGTCCGCCGGGAGAGCCCTGCGGATATGGCCCAAAACGACCTGTAAATCCGGGAATAAACGCGCCCGTCTCTTTCAAAGAGACGGGCGCGTTTCTCTGTTCGACAAACGGCGCCCGGTCTGGTATACTGACAGATAGTCTGAAACGATACGGGTGGGAGTACAGGGATGAAGAAACTGAAAAAAGCTTATTTAGAGATTACAAATCTATGTAACCTGCGGTGCTCCTTTTGCCCGGGGACCAAGCGTAAGACCGGGTTTATAGCGCCGGAGGATTTTCGCCTTTTGGCGGGCAGACTGCGTCCGCACACGGACTATCTCTACCTCCACCTGATGGGGGAGCCCCTGATGCACCCAAAGCTGGATGAACTGTTGGGTATAGCGGAGGAACTGAGCTTTCGGGTGATGATCACCACCAACGGGACTTTACTGCCGGAGCGGGGCAGCCTGCTTATAGACAGCCCGGCGGTGGAAAAGGTGAGCATCTCACTCCATTCCTTCGAGGGAAATGAGGGGGAGGAGGCTGTCCTTGCGGCTTATCTGGAGCAGTGCCTGACATTTGCCGCGGCAGCGGGGGCGGCTGGAAAAAAGTGCGGCCTGCGGCTGTGGAATCTGGACGGGGAGGAGACCCAGGGGGCCAACGACCGGAACGAAGAAATTCTGGCCCGGATGGAAGCGGAATTTCCTAAGCCGTGGAAGGAGGGCCGGCGGGGCACTACGCTGGCGCCGAATATCTATTTAGAGTGGGGAGAGCGGTTTGAGTGGCCCGACCTGAACGCCCGTGAGGGGGAGACCCGCTTCTGCATGGGGCTGCGGGATCAGGTGGGTGTGCTGTGGGACGGAACCGTTGTCCCCTGCTGCCTGGACCATGAGGGGGACATCCCCCTGGGGAATCTCTACGAGCAGTCGCTGGAGGATATTCTGAACACTCCCCGGGCCAGAGCGATCTATGACGGCTTTTCCCAGGGGCGGGCGGCGGAGGAGCTGTGCCGCCGCTGCGGCTACGCCAGGAGGTTTTGACTGTGAAGACACGTTATTATGCGGCCCCCATGGAGGGGGTCACCGGAGCCATGTGGCGCCGGACCCACCAGAAGTATTTTCCGGGGGCGGATCAGTATTATACACCCTTTTTGACGCCTACCCAGGCCCATAAGCTTACGCCCCGGGAGAAACGGGAGCTGCTGCCGGAGTATAACGGAAGCGCGGTTTTGGTCCCCCAGATCATGACCCGGCAGGCGGAGAATTTTATCTGGTGCGCTGGCGCTATGGGGGAGCTGGGCTATGAAGAGGTGAATCTGAACCTGGGATGCCCCTCCGCTACGGTGGTCACCAAGGGAAAGGGAGCCGGAATGTTGGCTGACCTGGACGCCCTTCGCCGATTTTTAGAGGGGGTATTCTCTGCCGGTCTGGACATGAAAATCTCGGTGAAGACGCGATTGGGCCTGGAAACGCCGGAGGAGTTTACCGCCATTTTGGCGGTGCTGCGGGAATTCCCCCTTTCCGAGCTTATCGTCCATCCCCGGGTGCGGCGGGATATGTATACCGGCCCCTGCCGGCTGGAGTGGTACGCCGCCGCGGTGGAAAAATCTCCTTTTCCTGTTTGTTACAACGGAGATGTGCTGTCCCCGGGGGACCGGGACGGCGTGTTGGCCCGCTTTCCACAGACCGCGGCGGTGATGGTGGGCCGGGGGCTGCTGGCCGACCCGGCGCTGATCCGCAAGCTGCAGGGCGGTCCCGGGGCGGACCGGGATACACTGGCCGCCTTTGTCGCGGAGCTGTATGGAGAGTATGTGGCCGCCTTTCGCAGCAGGGGCAACGCTATGCTGCGGATGAAAGAGGTGTGGTCCTATCTGCTGTACCTCTTCGACGGCGGGCAGAATTTTCGAAAGTCCATCCAGCGGTGCCGGGATACGGGCGATTACGAACGGACGGTGGAGGAACTGTTTCGGACCTGCCCCCTGCGGCCCGAACCGGAGCTGCCTTGGGCGGGAGAGACGAATTTTGGGGCGAAATAGCCCTCCGCAACC
>CAJMQD010000221.1 GCA_905215425.1 uncultured bacterium | reverse complement strand
CCACATGGGTTCTCTCTGTTCCATGGGACGCATGCACGCCCTGCCCGATCAGTGCGCCGCGGATGTTATTGCCTCCCTTTAACGCTGCCCCGACATCCGATCCATAATGTGGGAATACATCTACTACATACCCCAGCTTCCGCTCTTTCGCAATCTGGATCAGCTTATTCGTCATGTCATAATCATACGGTACACCGCCGTCCTTCGCGCAGATGCTGACTTCAAATTCATTTCCTGCCAGGTCGTCACCAACACAGCCCATGTCCACTGCCAGCAACTCTTCCACATCCTCCGGAACCCAGCTTGCGCCAAAGCCCACTTCCTCGAAATTGCTGATCAGCAGCTTCACTGTCATTTCCGGTACAAATTTCTGCTCTGCCATGTCCTTTAACACACCCATCAGTACCGCTACAGATGCCTTGTCATCCAGATGACGGGATTTGATAAAGCCACTTTCTGTATACACAAACATTGGATCAAAGCTGATAAAATCACCAGTCCCAATCTCCAGTTCTGCCACGTCCTCAGCGTTATGGACCACCTCATCCAGACGCACCTCCATATGCTTCTCCTTGCGCTCCAGGGTTCTGGCATCATCCTGCACATGAACAGACGGGGATGTGGTCAGAATCGTTCCCGTATAAGTTTTTCCGGTCCTGGTGTGCACCTTACAGTACATACCCTCGATACTTTCCATGGTAAATCCGCCAACAGAAATTAATTTTAACTTTCCTTCGGAAGTAACCGAACGCACCATTGCTCCTAAGGTATCCACATGGGCCGAAATTCCCAGACAATGCTCTGTTTTACCTGGAACCGTGATGATCAGTCCGCCTTTCCGGCTGTACTCTGCCCCATATCCGAAGCTCTTTGCCTCTTCCTCTACCACTTTCATGACTTCCTTCGTATATCCGCTCGGACTTGGGATATTGACGATCTTCTCCAAAAATGAAACTACATAATTCATATCCATTTCCTCTTCCTCCCACTCAGATTCTTTTGACCGTTTTTCAAAGTATGTTAAAATAGTTCTATTCGATTATATCATCTGGCCTAAAATTTGCCACCCAAAAAGGACTTTAATTTCAAAGAACCCCTTATAAATAGTCTGTTTTGGGCTTATTTTTTTGTCAAATTTTTTGCTTTTATACGTGCTATATTGTGCCATATGTGGTATAATAAGCGACTTTTTGGAGATCGCTCAGCTAAAGAGCTTCTTCCACTCCGCCGCAGTGCGATCCTTAGCGGAGCGTTTTTTGTGTCATAGGACGAAGTTTCCTATGACACGAAAAAGACGCCAGCTACCGCTTCCTGCTGGAGCAGTATCTGGCGTCTGAAAACCCGGAGATCCGGCCGTTTTTGGGATTGGCGGCGAAGATGGGCGGGACGGAGAAGAAGGGTTAGATGTACTTTTTCCACCCCTCGGGCAGGTAAGCGGCCGTATTGCGGATCATATCCCTAAGCAGCTTCTCCCCTTCCCCGAAGCTTATGCGCCCCCGCACCAGCGGATCGCTCATAAATGCACAGTAGGCCTCCTCGAAGTCACAATTTAGGGCCGCGTCGAGGATCATCTCGTGAGCCCGGATATGGGGCATGGTCAGCTTTGCAATCTCCTGCGGGCATTCTCCTGCGTAAACCGGCGCAATGTGATCCCTGGAGAACACCGCGTTGGTCTCCACCACCGCATCCTTCGGGAAGTTGGGGATCTGTCCCGCAAAGTTGGGAATATTCACGTTGGTCACAAACCGCTCGGCACCGCACAGGGCCTTGATCAGGCGAAGCCCCTCCTCACCGGTGTCGTCTAACTTAAGCTCCTCCTCACCGCTTGCCAGCCGAAGCGCCTGGGCGTTCTTGTCCGCCTGCCGCTCCTTTCTCCAGGATACAGGGGTCAGCGCAAATTTCCAGGCTTTCACCGTCTCCGGATTCTTTAAGTACAGATCACCGGGCATAAACTCCGCCAGATGCCGGTCTCCGGCCGCCGCGATGGCACCATAGCGCTTGAACAGGTCGAATTTCACCCGGTGGGCACAGTTGAAGGTGCCGTTCATCCAGTTTCGGTCCGGATCATTGTATCCCTCCTCGAAATGCTGGTCGATAAACCGGTCGTACACAGGGAACAGATCCATGCCCTGGTAGGAGGCTCTTGTGAACCAGGTAAAGTGGTTGATTCCCACCACATCCACCAGGATCTCATCCCGCTCGATATCGGTTTTTCCCGTCTCCAGCCGCACAATATCCCGAAGCACCTTCTGCGTCCCGAACACCTCGTGGCAGCAGCCGAAGGCCTTGATCTGCGGGAACACATGGTACAGGGTCTTTACGCACAGAGACATGGGGTTCGTGTAGCTGATCACCCAGGCCTGGGGGCAGAACTGTTTCACCGCCTCCGCGATCTCCACATACATGGGGATGGTGCGCAGGGCCCGCACCAATCCGCCCGGCCCTACGGTGTCGCCCACGGACTGGTAGATCCCATAGCGCTCCGGCAGGTGGACATCGGACTCCATCTCGTCGAAGGTTCCCGGCAGAATCGAAATCACCACAAAATCCGCCCCGGTCAGGGCCTCCCTCAGACTTGCGCTGGTCTCAAATTTAAAGTTTCCTTTCACGTCCTCCCGCTCAAAGAGCCGCGTTCCGATCTTTCGGTTGTTCTCCGCCGCCTCCGCATCGATGTCGTAGAGCCGCACGGTTCCGCTGAGGACTGTCTCCTTGGCCAGATCGTTCATGAACACCCAGGCCCATGCATGGCTCCCGCCCCCAACATACGCAATTTTTACATTCTTAACAGAACAATTCTCGCCTGTCATTTCGATTCCTCCATT
>CAJMQD010000220.1 GCA_905215425.1 uncultured bacterium | reverse complement strand
CGGATTTTTCCTCTGCTGCGGCGCGGCGGCAAAGGGCTTTTACTGGCGTTATTATCCTACGGCGAGAGGAGTGCCGCTGACACCGATGACCGTCTGCCTTCAAGCAGTGTATCTGGCTTTGTGCCTGATGCCGGTTATCCTGAATATACGCGCGGACCGGGAGTGGGGAGTGCTGCGCAAAGAAAACGAGGTGCAGCCATGTACCAAACAATGAGCCTCCCGCTGTATTCGGGGAGCTTTGAAGAATACCACGGCTGGGGCGACCTGCGGGCGGAGCTGGCAGCTCTGGGATGCGACGGCATGGAGGGTATCTGGAGCGGTGAGGAATTTCCTGAGGATTTGCCGGCAGACCTGGTTATCGGCTATCACCTCGCCTTCTATCCGGACTGGCTGGACTTCTACCGGGATGACCGGAGGGCGCTGAAGCGAAAATTCGGTTCACTGGATGCTGCGGCACGCTTTTACGGCGGTCCAGGGCCGGAGACACTGCTGGAGCAGTACCGGGCGGATCTGCGGCGCGCGGCAGGGCTGAATCCCCACTATGTGGTCTTTCATGTATCGGATGTCTCAATTGAGGAAGGGTATACCTACCACTGGCTGCACACCAATCAAGAGGTCACTGATGCGGCGGTGGAGGTGATAAACCTCATTCTGGGCACGGAAACATGGCCCTTTGAATTCCTTGTGGAAAACCAGTGGTGGCCCGGCTTTACGTTTACGGAGCCGGAGGAAACCGTCCGCCTGCTGGAGGGAATCCGTTTTGCAGGGAAAGGGATCCTGCTGGATACCGGACACCTGATGAATGCCTGCACCGGGCTGAAGAGTGAGGCAGAGGGAGCGGACTATATCCGGCGCATGCTGAATCGGCATGGCAGCCTGGCAACGTGGGTGCGGGGCGTTCATCTGCACCAGTCCCTGAGCGGGGCATATGTGAAGGCCCGCACCGGCTTACTGCCGGCAGGGTTGCCGGAGGATTATGGGGAGCGCTTCGGGGTGAGCTACCAGCACATCCTTCAGATTGACCAGCACCGGCCTTGGACGGATCCCGCCATTCTTCCGGTTCTGGAGCAGATTGGCCCGCGCTACCTGACCCATGAGCTGTCCTCCCGCGGGCGTATGTCCCGGGCGGAGGCCATGGCCGCACAGGCAAGACTATTTCAGCAGGGAGGAAAGATGGGTGTCTGAGCAGAAAAGACCATACATAGAAATTGAACATTTTTCCTTTTATTACCCGGAGCGGACAGAGAAAGTGTTGGACGATCTGACGCTGACCGTGGAGCAGGGGGAATTCCTGGTGCTGTGCGGCCCGTCGGGGTGTGGCAAGTCCACGCTTCTGCGACAGCTCAAGACGGTGCTGGCGCCCCACGGCCGAAGGCTGGGAAGCATCCGTTTCGAGGGGTGCCCTTTGGAAGAACTGGATCAGAGGGAGCAGAGCGCCGGAATCGGCTTTGTGCAGCAGGACCCCGAAAACCAGATTGTCACCGACAAGGTGTGGCACGAACTCGCCTTTGGCCTGGAGAGCCTGGGGTATGACACGCCTACCATCCGGCGCCGGGTGGCTGAGATGGCCTCCTTTTTCGGCATTCAGACCTGGTTCTACAAGAACGTCACGGAGCTGTCCGGCGGGCAGAAGCAGCTCCTGAATTTGGCGTCTATCATGGCGATGCAGCCCAGTGTGCTCATTCTGGACGAACCGACCAGTCAGCTTGATCCCATTGCAGCGGCAGACTTTTTGGCGACGCTGGGGAAAATCAACCGGGAGCTGGGGACGACGGTCGTGTTGACGGAGCACCGGCTGGAGGACGCCTTCCCGTTGGCCAGCCGTGTGGCGGTCATGGACCGCGGGCGGCTGCTCTGCACAGGGAGTCCCGCGGAGGTGGGGGCGATCCTGCGCGGGGCGGGACACTCAATGTTCCTGGCCATGCCGACCCCGATGCGGATCTGGGCATCCGCGCCGGATGCGGGCGGACACTGCCCGGTCACGGTGCGGGAGGGCCGGGATTGGCTGACGAAGTTCGCGGATGGACACCCCCTGATGGAGCTGCCGTCTGAGCCGCGCCGCACATATCCGAATGAACCGGCCATCACGGCGGAAGGTCTGTGGTTCAAATACGAAAAAGAGCTGCCGGACGTGGTGAAGGGGTTGAGCCTCACCGTGAGGCGGGGCGAGTTTCTGGCCCTGCTGGGCGGCAACGGAACGGGAAAGACCACCAGCCTGAAGCTGTTGTCCGGACTCCAGAAGCCCTACCGAGGCGAGGTGAGGCTGGCGGGGAGCGTGGGCGTGTTGCCGCAGAATCCCCAGGCGCTTTTTGTGAAGAAAACCGTTCGAGAGGATCTCTTTGAGATTCTCAAGGGCCGGAATTTCTCGGGGAAGGCGCAGGAGGAGCGGGTGGCCTGGGCGGTGCGGCTGTGCCGCCTGGAGGGATTACTGGATCGGCACCCCTATGATCTGTCCGGCGGTGAACAGCAGCGGGCGGCTCTGGCAAAAGTGCTCCTGCTGGGGCCGGAGATCCTGTTGATGGATGAGCCGACCAAGGGGCTGGATGCAGAGTTCAAGCAGGTGTTTGCCGAGATCCTGCAAAGCCTCTTGCGTCAGGGTGTGACCCTGCTCATGGTCAGCCACGACATTGAGTTCTGCGCCCGGTATGCCCACCGTTGCGCTCTGTTTTTTGACGGCTCCATTGTGACGGAAGCCCCACCGCGGGCCTTTTTCTCCGGTAATAGCTTCTATACCACCTCAGCCAACCGCATGGCCCGCGGCCTGCTTCCGGAGGCGGTAACTGCGGAGGACGTCATACAGGCATGCGGGGGAAATCTACCGCCGGCGCCAGAGCTTCCGGACAG
>CAJMQD010000219.1 GCA_905215425.1 uncultured bacterium | reverse complement strand
AAATGGTTGTATCTTGTGCAAAGGAGCTGTGAAGAATGAATCAGAACTACCGCCGTAAAACAGAAAAGGTTTACCATGGGCTACGAGGGCTGATCCCTGTATGCGTGAAGTCTCTGCCTATGTCACCCAGCAATTCAACCGCTATGTGATGGGCGTAGAAAGCCTGGATACCTTTGACCAGTTTTATCGGCAGCTGAAAGAAATGGGAATCGAAACCGTATTGGAAAATTATCAAGAAGCCTACGACCTTATGTACCAAAAATAAAAATCAACCTGCATTTTGCATCCGTTCCGGGAGTTTATGCTTTGGCAAAATCCGCGTCTTTTCATCCGAACACCCACCCTCCCACCTTTTTCAGAACTTGGGGCTGGCTCTCTTGCGCTGAGCCCTTTTGGGGTGCATGGGGCTGGCTTCACGCTATTTTATAAAGTTCCACCAAACAAAGCCGGTACAGACCCGCATCGATGGCGACGGGCTTCTGTACCGGCTTTTTCAGGGAGAAGGAGCAAATGTAAGGAGAAGTGTTTATGATGATACTCGTATTTTGTTAGGAAGAGAATTAGAGTTTTGTGTCTGCGTGTTGAGAAGAAATCCAGGAAGCCAGGTGCTATTTCAAGTTCAACTCAAGTCGCACCAGCGCTGGAAAAGATTTCATACTGCACAATGGAGTAAACGTCACGCTCCAGCCCCCTGCTGTCAGTGTCTGCGATTCAGAGAAAATCCGTCCGCTGCGGAGTAAAGATGTCCAGAATTACGCCCTCTTCCAGGGCCACTGCACCGTGAAGCAGATCGGGAGCAACATAATAGCTGTCGCCTTTGTGCAGGATGTACTTCTGACCTTCTACTTCGTATTCAAAGCAGCCGGACAGAATATAACTCACCTGCTCATGGGGATGACGATGTGCTTCGCCCACAGCACCTTTCTGAAAGCTCGCTTCCACCCCCATCATCCCGCCGCCATGGGCAAGGATCCGGCGGGTGATTCCCGGAGCCGGGCAGGTGGGCTGAATGTCCTCATATTTCAATACCATAGGGAACCCCCTGTTTCTAGTTTTTCAGCCTGAAGCCTTAGATGAATGCCTGGCCGCCGTTGATCTGGATCACTTCGCCAGTGATAAAGGAAGCCTTCTCCGATGCCAGGAAGACGATCACGTCCGCCACTTCGCGGGGGTCGCCCAGCCGCTTCATCAGGATGCTGTCCTTCCAGCTCTCCACCAGGGCGCGGTCAGTCGCAGCGTGGAAGGCAGTGTCGATGGTACCGGGAGAGACCATGTTGGCGCGGATGCCGAACTCGGCCAGATCCTTTGCCAGAGCACGAGTGTAGCTCTGGACAGCGCCCTTGGAAGCTGCATAGATGGAAGCGCCGATGCCGGCACCACTGGTCACGGCGATGGTGCTGAAGTTGATGATCGAGGCGTCCTTGCCCTTCTTCAGCAGGGGCAGGGCGGCCCGAGTGTTGAAGAACACGCTGTCAAAGTTCAGAGCCATGACCTTGCGCATAAAGCCGGTCTCCATCTCGGACACACGCTGCCGGCCGCCCAGGCCGCCTACGTTGTTGACCAGCAGATCCAGAGAACCAAACTCCTCGCCGATCTTGGCGAAGGTCTCGTTCACCTGCTCCTCGTTGGTAGCATCGCAGGCATAGAAGTGGACCTTGATGCCCTGGCTCTCCAGCTTATCGATCACCTTTTTGCCAGCCTCAATGTCGATGCCGGTAATGATCACCTCATAGCCTGCCCGGCCCAGAGCCTCTGCGGTTGCGCCGCCAATACCGCCGGTTGCACCAGTAATAACTGCTCTCATAATAAAACCTCCTAAATATAATAAAAGTAAAAAATATTGTAACCTTAAACGGTTAACTGCATTTGATAGGTAGCTTTGTCCCCCACGCTCCGGATCAAAACCGTGTTCCGAATCCGATTCACCGGGTTATCCTTGGTTTTCAGCAGGAACAGTTCCTGTCCTTCCTGGAGATCGACCCAAACCTGCATCGACTCTGCCCCCAGCTGAGCCCGCAGAACCACAGCGTTCTGATCTGTTTTAACTTTCTTGGTTTCCAGAACGTGCTGATAGCCGTTCTCCGAGAAGCCCAGGTCCGCCGCTTCCGTCGGCAGGTCGCAGGACAGCTCAATCCCCGGCTCAAAGTGGAAGGTATAATCGTAAACGCCGGTTTTGCCCTCCACCTGAAAGTAATCCAGAACGGAATTCTCGGTGATCTTCAGCTCTCTTGTGTAGTCGATACCCTCATAAACGTTCTCGGCCTTGCAGCGCACCCGGTCGTTCTCAAACAGCAGGCATTTGCCCGGTTCGACCGAGGTAATGTCGGTTCCGTTCCAGCACACTGTGTTGTGTGCCAAGGTTTTACGGTGCCACTCGTTGCATAGCCGCGACTGATAGCCCGCATTGGACAGATCCCGAGACAGGCGAAGCTTTTTGTACATTACCTCAACGTTCATGATGTCCGGGTGGGCATGAGAACGCCCATTCAGGCCGTACTTCAAGAACACATTCCAGGAATCGTTCCGTAGCATAGCAAAGTTGGAAGTGGGGAAAGTCGTCGAGCTGTGGGGAACGGGCTTGTAGTCCGCATAATTGAAATCGATGTTGAACAGCAGCCGCTCCAGGCAGATGGTTCCGCAGCAGTAATAGGGCTCCGACAGCGGCAAAGTGGTTCTCGGCGCGGGATCTGCCTCAATGATTTTGAGGATGTTTCCTACCGGGCTGTACTCGCCAAAGGCCCGGGCTGCCGTATGATAAACATAGCTGAAGGTCTTCAGATTCAGATCCGGCCAGCCATCGTTGGGATTGGGCAGATAGAGATTGTCAAAAGCGTACTGGTACGCTT
>CAJMQD010000218.1 GCA_905215425.1 uncultured bacterium | reverse complement strand
ACCACCCGGGCGGGCCAGCTGTCCGCTCCCTTGCGGGATCGGTTCGGCGTCACCCTGCGGCTGGAGCTTTATACACCGGAGGAGCTGTCCCTGATCGTTACCCGTTCCGCGGGGATTTTGGACGTCCCCATCGAGCCGGAGGGGGCAATGGAGATCGCCAGACGCTCCCGGGGCACGCCGCGAATCGCCAACCGGATGCTCCGCCGGGTACGGGACTTCGCCCAGGTGCGGGCCGGCGGTGTGATCACTAAGAGGGTGGCGGACGAGGCGCTGACCGCCCTGGAGATCGACCATCTGGGGCTGGACTCCATCGACCACCGGATGCTGCGCAGCATCATCGAGAATTACAGAGGCGGACCTGTGGGTCTGGAGACTCTGGCCGCCACCATCAACGAAGAGGCCATCACGCTGGAGGATGTCTACGAGCCCTATCTGATGCAGTTGGGCTTCCTCACCCGCACGCCCCGGGGCCGGTGCGCCACGCCAAAGGCCTATGAGCATTTGGGACTTCGCCTGCCCGGCGGAACAGAATCCGCCATAGAGCAGCTTACGCTGAATGTTTAAGCATTGCGGGCACAGATAAATTTGCAGATTGCAGAAGGAATTGAGGTATTATCATGGGAAAACTGTTTGGAACAGATGGCATCCGCGGCGTAGTCAACGCCGGGTTAGACGCTGATCTGGCCTATAAGGTCGGTCTGGCCGCTGCACAGGTACTGGCTAAAAATAAGAAATCCGGGGAGAAGCCCCTGGTCACCATCGGGAAGGACACCCGGATCTCCGGCGATCTGCTGAAGGGGTCGCTGATCTCCGGTCTGTGTACCGCCGGGGCAGATGTGCTGGATCTGGGCACCCTGCCCACCCCCGGTGTAGCCTGGGTCACTGTGGACGAGGGAGCCGACGCCGGTATCGTCATCTCCGCCAGCCACAACCCCTTTGAGCACAACGGAATCAAGATTTTCAACGGTAAGGGCTTTAAGCTGTCTGATGAGCTGGAGGAGAAGATCGAGGATATTGTCCTCTTTGGCCATAACAACGTGCCCATGAAGACCCACGGGGAAATCGGCAAGGTCAGCTATGTGGCCCCCAAGGCCAGCGAGGACTACATTGACCATCTGGAGAGCACCATCGACTCCACGTTGGGCGGTCTGCGCATCCTGGTGGACTGCGCCAACGGCGCTGCATCTGCCACCGCTGCCCGGCTGTTTGACCGGTTCTCCAAGCTGCGCACTGACGTGATCAACGCCGACCCTGACGGGGTGAACATCAACGAGAAGTGCGGCTCCACCCACATGGACAGCTTGGCCGCCATGGTGAAGGCGGGGGGCTACGACATCGGTATCGCCTTCGACGGGGACGCCGACCGCTGCCTGGCGGTGGATGAGCTGGGCAACCTGATCGACGGCGACCAGATCATGGCCGCCTGCGGTCTGGACCTGATGAACAAGGGCAAGCTGCCCGGAAATACGGTGGTGGCTACGGTCATGTCCAATCTGGGCCTGCACGTCTTTACCAAGGAGCACGGTATGGCGCTGGAGTGTACTGACGTGGGTGACCGGAACGTGCTGGAGCGGATGCTGGAGAAGGGCTATGCCATCGGCGGCGAGCAGTCCGGCCACATGATCTTCCTGGAGCATGCCACCACCGGAGACGGCGAGTTGACCGCCCTGAAGATTCTGGCCCTGATGAAAGAGAGCGGAAAAAAGGCCAGTGAACTGTTCAACTGCCCCCGGTATCCTCAGGTGCTGATCAATGTGCCTGTGGCGGATAACGATGTAAAAAAGGCGGTCATGGCCAGTGAAGCGCTGCGCCAGGCCATCGCAGAGGAAGAGCAGAAGCTGGGGGATGAGGGGAGGATCCTGGTGCGCCCCTCCGGCACAGAAGCGCTGATGCGGGTGATGGTAGAGGCCAGAACGGAGCAGACGGCCCAGGAGACCGCCCGCAGACTGGCCGACCTGGTGCAGAGCCTGTAAACAGATTTTGTGAAAACGACAAAACCAGACGAAATATTTCTTGACAAATCCGTTTAATATGTTTATACTTCAATTGTGTTAAAGGAAACTATGCAGAACACCATATTTTCCCAACTGCCTGATGAGGAGTTGTGCCGCCTGGCTGCGGGGGGGAATCCCCAATGCGAGGAGGATTTGGTCGCGCGGTATGTACAGCTTGTGCGTGCCTGCGCCCGCCCTCTGTTTTTGGCCGGCGGAGACAGCGAGGACCTGATCCAAGAGGGCATGTTAGGTCTGCTTACCGCCATCCGGACCTTTGACGGCACGAAGGGTGCGGCATTCCGTACCTATGCCGAGGTCTGTGTGCGCAACCGTTTGCGCACCGCCGTCCGGGCAGCCCAGGGGGGAAAACACAGCCCCCTGAATTTCAGCATCTCTTTTGAACCCCCTCTTTTTGACGAGGCCAGCGCGCCGACTTTCTCCGGTGGTGAAAGCCCAGAGGATGTCATCATCGGCAGAGAGGAACTGAGAGAGCTGCTTGACACGCTGAGGGAAGAGCTTTCTCCCCTTGAGCGGCAGATTTTTTCCCCATATCTGAAGGGCCTCTCCTGCGGAGAGATCGCCCAGCAGGTAGACCGGCCGCAGAAGTCGGTGGACAACGCAATTCAGCGTATCCGCCGAAAGATGGTTCGGCAGCTTCAATCCGGCGTTTTCAGCAAAAGCTGATCGCAATATTACACCACCCGTTTCTATCGGGTAACGAGTCAAAGAGAGGGAATCCAAAATGTACGAAGACAAGATCCTGAGATGTAAAGAGTGCGGCAACGAGTTCACCTTCACCGCTGGTGAGCAGGAGTTCTACGCTGAGCGCGGCTTCCAGAACGAGCCCCAGCGCTGC
>CAJMQD010000217.1 GCA_905215425.1 uncultured bacterium | reverse complement strand
CAATGTGCTGGTATCCGCCAATCAGGGCATCGCCGTGGGCATGGCCAGCAGCCTGTGCGGCTTCAATCTGGGCGAGGTGTGCGATACCACGGTGGCCTATCTGAAGAACCCGGAGCACGACCTGATGACCACCCTGAAGGCACCCGACCTGCCCACCGGGGGCGAGCTGCTGTACGACCCCGCCGCCCTGAGTGAGATCTACCGTACCGGTCGGGGTTCCTTTAAGGTGCGGGCCCGGTGGCGCTACAACAAGGCGGAAAACCTGATCGAGGTATATGAGATCCCCTACTCCACCACCACCGAGGCCATTATGGACAAGGTGACCGAGCTGGTGAAGGCCGGCAAGGTGAAGGAAATTGCCGATATGCGGGACGAGACCGACCTGTCCGGCTTGAAGCTGACCATCGACCTGAAGCGCGGGACCGACCCCGACAAGCTGATGCAGAAGCTGTTCCGCTCCACGCCGCTGATGGACAGCCAGTCCTGCAACTTCAATATTTTGATCGCCGGGATGCCCAGAGTGATGGGTGTGGGGGAAATTCTGGAGGAATGGACCGCCTGGCGCATGGACTGTGTCCGCCGCCGCACCTATTTTTCCATGAACAAGAAGAAGGAGAAGCTGCACCTGCTGAAGGGCCTGCGGCGCATCCTGCTGGATATTGACCGGGCCATCCAGATCATCCGGGACACGGAGGAGGACGCCGAGGTGGTGCCCAACCTGATGATCGGGTTTGGCATCGACGAGATCCAGGCCAACTATGTGGCCGATATCCGTCTGCGCAACATCAACAAGGAGTATATCCTCAAGCGCACCCAGGAGGTAGAAGCCCTGGAGAAGGAGATCGCCGACCTGGAGGACATTGTCAACGACCCCAAGCGCATCAAGAAGATCATCATCAGCGAGCTGGAGCAGGTGAAAAAGAACCATGCTCAGCCCCGCCGCACCGAGATCATCTATGACTTCCAGAACGATGCCGCCCCGGAAGAGGAGGAGCAGATCCCGGACTACCCGGTCCACCTGTTCTTCTCCCGGGAAGGCTATCTGAAGAAGATCACGCCCCAATCTCTGCGCATGGCCAGCGACCAGAAGTATAAGGAGGGGGACGGCCCCTTCCTCCGCTGGGAGGCCAACAACCGGGACGAGCTGCTGGTGTTTACCGATAAGCAGCAGTGCTACAAAACCCGCTTGTCCGACTTTGAGGACAGCAAGGCCAGCGTACTGGGAGACTACTTGCCCACCAAATTGGGCATGGAGCCGGAGGAGCGGGCCATCTGGGCCTGCATCCCCGGCGATTGGAAGGGGGATATCCTCTTCTGCTTTGAAAATGGCAAGATCGCCCGGGTCACCCTGGCCGCCTATCAGACCCAAACCCGGCGGAAAAAGCTCACCGGGGCGTACTCCGACAAGTCGCCTCTGGCTGCGGCCATGCTGCTGAAGGAGGACCGGGAGCTGGCAGTGATCTCCACCGAGGGGCGCTGCGTGGTGTTCCACACGGCCGCCCTGAACCCCAAAACCACGCGAAGCACCCAGGGCGTCAACGTGATGACATTAAAGCCCAAATACAAGGTCAAGCAGCTGCTGCCCCTGGAGGAGACCACCATTATCCGCCCTGCTCGCTACCGGGCCAAGGCGCTGCCCATCGCCGGGGCTCTGCTGAAGGAGGATGACCGGGGGGAGCAGCAGATGTCCCTGCTTTGACAGGGAATGAGGGATACTGTCCCCAAGACAGAACAAAATAGAGAGAAAGCGGGACAGGGTTGCCCCAGCCTTCCAGACAGGGAAATGAGGAAATGCTATGCGCACAACAAGTAAGATCCTTCTGCGTCAATACGGACTGATCGTACTGGCATCCATTCTGTACTGTGTCAGCTTCAACTGGCTCTACGTCCCCAACAACATCGGCTACGGCGGTCTGACCGGTCTGGCTCAGATCGTAAATGCCCTGGTTCCTGCTCTGCCCATCGGCATCGTCACCCTGGTGATGAACCTGCCCCTGTTCTTCTTCGGGTGGAAGTATCTGGGGGGACACTTGCTGCTGTCCTCTCTGTTCGCGATGGTCCTGACCTCGGTGGGGCTGGATATCCTGAATGCCATCCATGTGTTTCAGCCGCTGGGGGACCAGCTTCTGGCCTCCATCTTCGGCGGGGCGACCATCGGTCTGGCTTTGGGGATCATCTTTGCCCAGGGCGCCACAACGGGCGGAACGGATATCGCGGCCCGGCTGGTCAAGCTGAAGCTGGCTTGGCTGCCCCTGGGCAAGGTGCTGCTGGTCCTGGACCTGATCGTGGTGGCGGCGGTGGGACTGGCCTTTGGAGATATTAAGACCGCCCTGTACGGTACGATAGCCATGTTTATTGCTTCGTATTTCACCGATGTCGTGCTGTATGGTCTGGATACGTCCAAGGTGGCCTATATCATCAGCGACAAGTATGAGAGCATTGCGACGGAGATCACCATCGGAATGGGCCGGGGCGTGACGATCCTCCACGGGGAGGGGGCCTGGTCCGGAAATAAAAAAGAGGTGCTTATGTGCGCCTTCCGCCAGAAGGAGATCGTGGCTCTGAAGCATGTGGTGAAGGAACTGGATCCCGACGCATTTCTGATTGTCTGCCCCGCCCATGAGGTGTTGGGGGATGGGTTCCGCTCCCATTACCAGGAGGAGATTTGAACCTTGGGGCGGAAAAGGCTCAGATCATAACAGAAGCTATGAAAAAGGAGGAACTGCTGTGAAAAAACGGGCGATCTGTGTGCTGCTGACGCTTTGCATCCTGTTAAGCGGCTGTTCCTCCATGCTGAACCGGGAGTATGCCTCTGTCACGCCCCACTCTGCCACTCCGGCGGCCGATGGAGATCCGTCTGTGCTGCGGGTGGAGCGGTATCA
>CAJMQD010000216.1 GCA_905215425.1 uncultured bacterium | reverse complement strand
TATTTTGGGGGCGCTGGGATATTACCAGCTGGTGAAGTTTGGGGTGGAGCAGGCTATGGCCTCGCTGACCGGAATGGTGATCGTATTTTGTGTGCGGATGCTGGCCACCCATTACCGGTGGAATCTGCCCAAGGCAATCTGACAAAAGAACCCCTGCGCCGTGTTTGAGCGGCGCAGGGGTTTGGTTTTTCTTACAGCAATCCTGCTGTGTGCAGGATGCGGCTGACCTCCTCCGCCCGCCGGGACCAGGCGGCGGAGCGGCCGTGGGACATTCGCCGGGCGCGGACAAAGTCCGGAGCTTCTTCCAGGGCGTGGCAGCACAAAAGAAGAAATTCTTCCGGGTTGTGGGCGGTATATACCACATCGGGAAAGGGCTCCACTTGGTCCGGGGGGAGCATGGATACAATGGGGCGGCCTGTAGACAGATACTCGTACATTCGGGTGGAGATCACGCCGCTGTACGCCTGGTCCAGATGGATCAGGTCGAGCAAAACATGGCAGCGGAACAGGTGATCGGGTACCTCTGACAGAGAAACGGGGCCCACGGTTTTGACATTGGGCAGCTTACAAAGCCGGGGGAGAAGGGGGGCGCCCCGGTCCTCACCCAGAAGGAGAAAGGTCCAATTGGGACGCTGACGAGCGGCGTAAAGAATGGGGGACAGGTCCAAATCGTCCGTGAGGGCCCCGGCGAAGCCCAGGAGGGGGCCGGAGGCCATGGGGGGAGCAGGCCGGTCGTCGCCGGAGAACAGCGGATAGGTCACGCCGTTGGGCAGCAGGGCGATGTTGTCGGAGCAGGGGGACAGACGGTCGGCCAGCTCCGGCGAGGCGGCAAAGACCAGGTCGGCGGCCCGGGCCAAAGCGCCCTCCCAGTGGAAGGGCTGGTCGGTCCATTCCCGGAAACAGTCGTAGATCACCCCTTCATGGGGGAGTGCGTCCAGCAGCTGCACCTGGCGGGGGTGGGTGGTCCACAGCAGCGGAGCGGTAAACCGGCGGCGGGCGGCGGTGCGGGCGATGAACCGGCCCTGACGGCGCAGCTCCACCCCCGTCAGCTGAGGCAGTTGGGGCAGCTGGGGCAGGCCGTAGACCGTGATATTAGAGCGGACCCGCTGCTCTCCGGCGGGGGAGTCGGGGGCGAAATATAGGATTTCAGCCTGTTTCAGGCGGGACATAAGCTGCTGTGTGCGGCCTGGAATGGAACTCCAGGGCCGGTCGGCCAGGCAGATGATCTGCTCCACGGAAAAGGACTCCTTTCGGGACGGGAAAAATTCCTTGCTCGAATGAAAACGGGGGTGTATAATCTGAACACTGATTATACCCCGGCGGGCCGCAAGGGTCAAGCCGGGGAAGGAGGAATGGCTCGGTGTTTGCACAACTGGCGCAGCTGGAGGGACCGGTCCTGCTGTGGATCCAAGAGAACCTGCGGGGGGCGCTGGATTGGCTTGTGAGCTTGTATACCCAGTTGGGAAACGCGGGCTTGCTGTGGATCATCCTGTCTCTGGCTATGCTGGCATGGAAGCCTACGCGGCGGGCGGGACTTACGGCCCTGGTGGCCATGGTGTTCGGCCTGTTGGTGACAAATTTGACCATTAAACCCCTGCTTTCGCGGCCCAGGCCGTGGCTGGATGTGCCGGGGCTGATGGCCCTGGTGGCGGAGCACGATCCGAATTCCTTCCCCTCCGGGCACACCTGCGCCGCTTTTGCCGCGGCGCTCAGCTGGCGCGGCAGGCTGCCCTGGAAATGGGCGGGGAGAACGGCGGTGGCCCTGGCCATATGCATGGGCCTGTCCCGGCTGTATGTGGGGGTGCATTACCCCAGCGATGTGATAACCGGCGGACTGATCGGCGCGGCCTGTGCCTGGGCGGCCCTTAGAACGACAGACCGGCTGTGCGCTTGGGCGGCACAGCGGAAAAACAGAAAAGGAGCGCAGTAAAATGTGGACGAATGTTGGATACTACAACGGTGAGATGGGTCCTCTGGAGGAGATGAAGGTCCCCATGGGGGACCGGGCCCTGTATTTCGGGGACGGCATTTACGAGGCTACCTGCGTGGCAAACCGGGTGCCCTTTGCGCTGGATGACCACTTGGATCGGATGTACAACAGCCTGCGGCTGATGGAGATCCCCTTCACCATGGGGCGCGAGGAGATCAAGGCGGAGCTGCAGAAGGTGATCGATGCGGCGGAAGAGGCCCCCTGTCTCTTTTTGTACTGGCAGATCTCCCGGGGCGTATGTATGCGGAACCATCCCTTCCCCGGGGCGGAGGTCAAGCCGGCTTTGATGATCTATGTGAAGCCTGTGACCATGAAAGACATGAATAAGCGGTATAAGCTGATCTCCATGGAGGACATCCGCTATTAGCTGTGCAACATCAAGACGCTGAACCTGATCCCCAGCGTGCTGGCCAACCAGCGGGCGGTGGAGCGGGGATGTGACGAGGCGGTGCTCCATCGGGGCAGCCGGGTCACTGAATGCGCCCACAGCAACATCTCTATGCTGAAGGACGGAGTGCTGCACACCGCGCCCACGGACGAACTGATCCTGCCGGGCATCACCCGGAAGCATCTGCTCCAGCTGTGCGCAGCCAACGGCATCCCTGTGGTGGAGGCCCCCTACTCCATGGTGGAGCTGATGAATGCGGACGAGGTCATCGTCTCCAGCAGCAGCGCGCTGCTGATGGGGGTGGAGTCCATCGACGGGATCCCCGTGGGCGGCAAAGATCCCCGGCGTCTGCGCCTGCTCCAGGATGCATACCGGGAGAAATTTGCCCGGGAGACTCAGGCAAAGCAGTGAAAAATAAACGGTTCCCCGCGGCAGCGCCGCGGGGAACCGTTTCAGCTTGTCAAAAAACTCTCCCGAAGGGAGTTCCGCCGCCCGAGGGCGGCGGAA
>CAJMQD010000215.1 GCA_905215425.1 uncultured bacterium | reverse complement strand
CTTTACAGGCTTGGGCAATCGGAGTGTAAGGAGGCGTTCAGATGGAATACCGTAAGTTTTCTCAGGGCTATGTGCTGCGGCTGGACCCGGGCGAGGAGATCGTCGCCAGCCTGACCCGCCTGGTGGAGCAGGAGCAGGTGCAGTTGGGCAGCGTTACCGCAATCGGCGCGGCCAACGACGTGACCATCGGCATTTTCAGCACCCAGGAGAAGCAGTATCACGCCCGTCGGTACCAGGGGGACTATGAGATCTCCGCCCTGGTGGGGAATGTGACCCGCAAGGAGGGGGAACCCTATCTCCACCTCCATATCACCATTGGCAATCCCGTCACCGGGGAGGTACACGCCGGTCATCTGACCTCCGCCACCATCAGCGCAACGCTGGAGCTCTTCCTTCAGGTGTGGGACGGTCAGGTCGGCCGCGAATTCAGCGACCAGGTTGGCCTGAACCTGTTCCGGTTCTAAAAACACAGATCAAATCAAAACACCCAGTTTTATGGGCTGCTTCCCATCCCACCTGCGGGATGGAGCGCCTGAACGAAATTGAGAGAATCAAAAAAGGAGGTGCCCCATATGGCAGCACCCTTTGTAGATACCGCCCGGATCACCGTTCGCTCCGGCAACGGCGGCAGCGGCGTGGTGTCGTTCCACCGGGAGAAGTATGTGGCCGCCGGCGGCCCGGACGGCGGCGACGGCGGCCGGGGCGGCAACGTGGTGGTCACAGTAGACGACCACATGTCCACCCTGATGGATTTCCGTTATAAACGCAAATATGTGGCCGCCAACGGCATGGACGGCCAGGGCAAGCGCAGCTCCGGAAAGAACGGAGAGGACCTGGTGCTGAAGGTGCCCCGGGGCACCATCATCCGGGACGCCGAGACGGGAGAGGTCATCCGGGATATGTCTCAGCCGGAGCCCTTTATCCTGTGCAAGGGCGGCCGGGGCGGCTGGGGGAACCAGCACTTTGCCACCCCCACCCGGCAGGTGCCCCGCTTCGCCAAGGCGGGTCTGCCCGGCCAGAGCCGGGACGTGGTGCTGGAGCTGAAGCTGCTGGCCGACGTGGGCCTGGTGGGCTTCCCCAATGTGGGCAAGTCCACTCTGCTCAGCGTGGTAAGCCGGGCCCAGCCCAAAATCGCCAACTACCACTTTACCACCCTGTTCCCCAACCTGGGCGTGGTGTATGTGGAGGACGGAGTGTCCTTCGTGCTGGCTGACATTCCCGGCATCATTGAGGGCGCCGCCGAGGGCGCCGGTCTGGGCCACGACTTCCTGCGGCATATCGACCGCTGCCGCCTGCTGATCCATGTGGTGGACGTGTCCGGCAGCGAGGGCCGGGACCCGGTGGAGGACTTCAAGGCCATCAACGAGGAGCTGAAGCAGTACTCCCCCGATCTGGCGGGCCGCAAGATGCTGGTGGCCGCCAACAAGGTGGATATCATGCAGGACCCCGCCCTGCTGGAGCAGCTGCGGGCCTATGTGGAAAGTCAGGGCATGGAGCTGTTCGAAATCTCCGCCGCCGCCCACATGGGCACCCGGGAGCTGATGAAGCGGGCCGCCCAGGAGCTGCAGAATCTGCCCCCTGTGGTGGTATATGAGTCCACCTATGTGGAGCGCCCGCCGGAGGTGGACACCAGCGGCGAGGTGGAGATCCGGCAGTTCGACGACACCTGGGTGGTGGAGGCCCCCTGGCTCCAGCGCCTGATGGCCAACGTGAACTTCGGCGACTACGAGAGCCGCAACTGGTTCGACCAGAAGCTGCGGCAGTCCGGCCTGTTCGACAAGCTGGAGAGTATGGGGATCAAGGACGGAGATATCGTCTCCCTGTACGACCTGGAGTTTGAGTATCAGCGGTAATGAAGTTAAAAGCACCTGGGCAGCATAGCTGCCCAGGTGCTTTTTTGCCTGCGGGGGTGGAAGTTTTCCACCGGCTGTGGCATAATTGGGGAGAAAATACAACTTGCAACCCCGGGTTGCGGAATTGTACGCCTGTGTATGTAGTGTTCCACCCGGAACTGCGGTATGCTCAGGAGGAAAGGAGGAAGGTATGGCTCTATCTGAAAAGCTGTATGCCCTGCGAAAGGAGAGAGGGCTGTCCCAGGAGCAATTGGCGGAGGGACTGAAGGTGTCCCGGCAGGCCATCTCCAAATGGGAGTCCGGCCAGTCCCTGCCGGAGAGCGACAAGTTCCTGGCCCTGAGTGAATACTTCGGGGTCTCTCTGGACTACCTGCTGAAAGAGGACCGGGAGGAGAAGGGAACGCAGGCACCCGCCCCGGAGACTGCCGGAGGCAAGAAGGGGCTGCTGGGTCTGGTGATCTGTATCGGCGGCATCCTGTGCCTGATCTTGTGGGGACTGCTGTCCATCCTGCTCCCCTCGTCCGCCCAGCAGCTGGGGCAGTCGTCCATGCTCCGCATTGACGGAAACGGAATGTTCCTGATCGCCTGCGTCGCCGCTGTCGTCGTCGGTGCAGTGCTGATTTTGAAGGACAAAGGAAAAAAGTAAAAAGGAGGTATCCCCGTGAAAAAGCTGTCTTATCTGTTTGGCGCTCTGGCCGTCCTGCTGTCCCAGGTAATGTGCGCCGTGGTGGCCTATGGATACTGCGATATGCTGTGGGGCATCCAATATGCCTGTTACAGCGCCCCGGCCAGCGTGGCCTTTCTGCTGGCCATCCCCTACGCCGTGGGTATCGCCGCCTGTGTGATCTTAGCCGCGGTGTTTTACCGGAAAGCGAAGAGATGAACGTAACGCCCCCTGCGGTTTTCTCCGCAGGGGGCGTTACGTTTAAGATACTTGTCCTTGCAAGCCAGTTCGAAAACTGGCACGGCAATCCGTTTTCTCAAACTTTGGGGATACGGATTCCCGAGGCAGCGACATCGGTCACCGCCTCGGAATGACAACAGCTGAATAGAATGGAAATGCGCTGTGCTG
>CAJMQD010000214.1 GCA_905215425.1 uncultured bacterium | reverse complement strand
CTCCGGTCGCTCCCGCAGGGCCGGTGGGGCCTGTGGGGCCGGTGGGGCCAGGGGGGCCCACTGCACCGTCTGCACCGGTGGCCCCCGTGGCTCCGGTTGCTCCCGCAGGGCCGGCAGGGCCGGTGGGGCCTGTGGGACCCATTGCGCCAGCTGCACCTGTGGCCCCCGTGGCTCCGGCCGCTCCCGCAGGGCCGGCAGGACCGGTGGGGCCCATAGGACCATCAGGCCCAGGGATCCCCTGGGGACCCGTGGGGCCTACACCGCCCGCAGGACCAGGATAGCCCTGGGGACCAGTTGGGCCGGTGGGACCTATCCCCGGCAATGGGCAGCAGCAGGGCTGCGGCATAGGCGGCGGACAATAATGGGGCGGAGCCCCGACACAGGGGCCGCTCGTAATCAGTTGGGCGGTCACCGGTTCCTGCCTGCGCGCCTCCCAATCAGAAGAATAGCAGCGCTTCATAGCATAGCTCCTTTATAGGAAGAGTGTTCTCCTCTCCCTCTGTGATCGCAGCCCGGAGCGCCAAAGCGCTCCGGCGCCGCACTCCATTCTATGCACCGGCTGAAAAACAGTGCCTTTACAGCGTCTGCCTTTTCTGTCATAATAGAGGCACAGTTCCAACGCGTTACAATCTAAACGGGAGGCATCCCATGAAACACTATATCGCCGCTTTGGACCAGGGTACTACCAGCAGCCGCTGTGTCATCTTTGACCGGCAGGGCCACATTGTGGGCATGGCTCAGCGGGAGTTCACCCAGATCTATCCCCAGCCCGGCTGGGTAGAGCAGGATCCCATGGAGATCTGGTCCAGCCAATACTCCGTGCTTACAGAGGCCGTGGCCCAGACGGGCATAGAGCCGGAGGAGATCGCCGCCATCGGCATCACCAATCAGCGCGAAACCACAATTCTCTGGGACAGGGCAACAGGTCGGCCCATCCACAACGCCATCGTGTGGCAGTGCCGCCGCACTGCCCCTCAGTGTGAGGCACTGAAGGCCGATACCCAGCTGGTGGAGTACATCAAGGAGCACACCGGTCTGCTCATCGACGCCTATTTCTCCGCCACCAAGATCCAGTGGATCCTGGATCATGTCGACAACGCCCGACAGCTGGCTCAGGAGGGGCGGCTGCTCTTTGGAACGGTGGATACCTGGCTGCTGTGGAAGCTCACCGGCGGCAAGGTCCATCTCACCGACTGCACCAACGCCAGCCGAACCATGCTGTTCGACATCCGCCGTCAGTGCTGGGACGAGCACATCTGCCGGGCCCTGAACATCCCCATGAACATCCTGCCGGAGGTGGCCGACTCCAGCCAGGTGTATGGCACGGTGCAGTTCCAGGGGGCGGAGATCCCCGTTTCCGGCATCGCCGGAGATCAGCAGGCCGCCCTCTTCGGCCAGACCTGCTTCCTGCCCGGTCAGGCCAAGAACACCTACGGCACGGGCTGTTTCCTGCTGATGAACACCGGGGACAGGCTGTACCGCAGCCAGAACGGTCTGCTGTCCACCATCGCCGTGCGGCTGAACGGCCAGGTGTCCTATGCGCTGGAGGGCTCCGTCTTTGTGGGCGGGGCAGTGATCCAGTGGGTGCGGGATGAGCTGCGCTTTTTGAACGAGGCCCGGGACGCGGAGTACTACGCCTCCAAGGTGCCGGATACCGGCGGGGTATATCTGGTGCCCGCCTTCACCGGACTGGGCGCCCCCTACTGGGATATGTACGCCCGGGGCGCTCTGGTGGGCATCACCCGGGGCACCAGCCGGGAGCACATCATCCGCGCCGCCCAGGAATCTATCGCCTATCAGAGCTATGATCTGGCCGACGCCATGGAGAAGGACACGGGCATCCCCCTGGCCCAGCTGAACGTAGACGGCGGAGCCAGCCGTGACGGTTTTCTGATGCAATTCCAGGCAGACATTCTGAACAAGCCTGTGTGCCGCCCCCAGATTCGCGAGACCACCGCCCTCGGCGCCGCCTTCCTGGCCGGTCTTGCCGTAGGCTTCTGGAAGGACCTGGACGAGCTGCGGTCTGTGCGCGCTCTGGACCGTCAATTCGCCCCTTCCATGGAGGCGCAGCAGCGCCGCACCCTGTTGGCGGGCTGGCACAAGGCGGTGGGCCGGTCTTTGGATTGGGCCGACCACACATAACACAGCAATCTTCAATAAGGAGCGATCATTTTGGAGAAACCCTTCATCCCCACCTATTCCTATTGGTTCAACGCCAACAGCTGGTACGGCAGCATAGGTCTGGCCCGTTTTTTCATCAAGCCCTCTGTAATGGACAAGGAAAATCCCGACGATCCCAAGGAACCCCTGCGGATCTGTCTGGCTGTCCAGCTGTGGAAGGGTCCCCTGACCTTGGATTTGAGCGAAGTGCTGGCCACCCAGGATTTTCTCCTGCTGGAGGACAGCGCCGAGGATGACCTGAACGCCCTGGCCCGCTGGCTGGAGGAACAGGCCGCCGTTTTAAACGGACCGGTCTGACACCCCCCCTGCTCTGTCATACACAAAAGCGTCCCGCTCCGATGAAGCACCGGAACGGGACGCTTTTTCTTCCGACATGGGCATGGATAAATCTTTCTATTCTTCCCTTGCCCCATTGTCCGGATCGTAGTATAATTGAACCGTTATTTCAGTAATATTTTGTCGCTCCGATCCCCTTCGGCGCGTACAAGGAGGAATACTATGGATTACGCAAAGGAGTCTCTCCGCCTGCATGCCCAGTGGAAGGGCAAAATCGAGGTCAACGCCACCGTCCCCGTCGCTACCAAGGACGATCTGTCCCTGGCCTACACCCCCGGCGTGGCTCAGCCCTGCCTGGAGATTCAGAAGGATATCAACAAAAGCTACGAACTGACCCGCCGGTGGAACACCGTGGCCGTGGTTACGGACGGCACCGCCGTGCTGGGTCTGGGCGACATTGGCCCCGAGGCCGGTATGCCGGTGATGGAGGGCA
>CAJMQD010000213.1 GCA_905215425.1 uncultured bacterium | reverse complement strand
CGTCAGGGTTCCCTTTCCTTGAAATCAACAACATTTTAACGCAGTTAAAATGTTTTCAGCTTGTCAAAAAAGTGGTTTTACCACTTTTTTGACAAGCTGAAAAGCGCCCTAACGGGCGCTTTTTTCGATTATATCAGCTTTTTCCGGTCTGCCCATCAGGGTGTAGTATCGCTTCCAACAGGACAGACTGTGCAGGGGAATTTTCTGCCCATTGACCAGGGTGCAGCCTGTAATATCCCGGGGGAACAGGGAACAGTCGTGGTTGATGCCGTCCTGTACAATGACCATTCCCGCCATCAGATCCAACTCTACACCGTCGATGATGTATTCTTCAAAAACCTTGGTGCGGTAGCCGATATTGGGCCTGGGCGGCTGAAAGGTGCCGAGGTCCAGCAGAATATCTCTGGCTTTGACTGCGTCCGCCACTGTGACTATTAGATCAATGTCATGGAAGAAATCAGTTTTTCCATGCAGGAACAGCAGGAGAGAAGCCCCTACTGCCCAGGTGATATCTGCGCTGTTGAATCGTTGAGCGACCTCGGCCAATACATCCAGCTTGTGATGAAGCTCCTGCATCCCGGGCACCTCCCTTCAGGAGGGAGAAAGATCCGCCTGCCGCCGCAGGAGGGACAGGGGAGGGACCTGCTGAGGCAGTTTCATACGGAATATGGTCTGTGGGGTGCGGACCTGATCCATAGAAGTCCCGTCAGAAGCCCACAAAGCCTGAACTGTAATGGTCTGCGGCTTTACGTCAGGGCCCACCAGCTCCAACTGGTCGCCCACGGAGAATTTGTTGTTCAGCGTGAGGGTGGCGGTGCCGTCCGCCTCACAGGAGAGGACCTTGGCCACGATCTGCCAGTCCCGGACGTAGCGGGAGTTTTCAAAATACTGCCCGGGCTGACCGTAGAAGAAGCCGGTGGAGTAGTGCCGGTGGCTGATGTGCTCCACCTCGTCCCGCCACACCGGGTCCAGGGGAATGCCGGCGGTGTGGGCGTCGATGGCGTGACGGTAAGCCCCGGTGACGATGGCAGCGTAATAGGCGCTCTTGGCCCGCCCCTCCAGCTTCAAACTGTCCAGTCCGGCGTCCATCAGCTCTCCAACGTGGTCGATCATGCACATATCCTTGGAGTTCATGATGTAGGTGCCCTTCTCGTCCTCGTAGACCGGGAAAAACTCGCCGGGGCGTTTTTCCTCCACCAGTGCGTACTGGTAACGGCAGGGCTGGGCGCAGGCCCCGCGATTGGAGTCCCGGCCCGTCATATAGTTGGACAGCAGACAACGGCCGGAGTAGCTGACGCACATGGCGCCGTGGGCGAAGGCCTCCATTTCCAGCTCCTTCGGCGCTTTGGCGCGGATCTCGCGGATCTCATCCAGGCTCAATTCCCGGGCCAGGATGATCCGCTTGGCGCCCAGGTCGTACCAGGCTTGGGCGGAAATATAGTTGACGATACTGGCTTGAGTGGAGATGTGACACTCTACGTTGGGCGCATATTTCTTGGCCTGAGACAAAACCCCCACGTCCGCCAGAATCACGGCGTCTACGCCCACGTCGTTCAGGTATTCCATCCATTCCGGCAGCTGGGCGGCCTCGTCGTTGCGGGGCATGGTATTGCAGGTGACATGGACCCGCACCCCCTTGCCGTGACACAGTTCTACGGCGGCGGCCAGCTCCTCCGGAGAGAAGTTGCCCGCAAAAGAGCGCATTCCAAAGGTGTTGCCTGCCAGATAGACTGCGTCGGCCCCGTAGGCCACCGCCATTTTCAGCCGCTCCATATCCCCGGCGGGGGCGAGCAGTTCGATTTTCTCTCTCATGGTATCCTCCTGCATAAATTTCCCGCCCCCGAAGGGGCGGGAAAACTTGGTTTGGTTCCTTTAGTACCGCTTTTGAGTGGCCATAAAGGACTGCATCTCGCTGTAAGATTTGAAGAAGTGATGCAGGTTATCGTCACCCAGAACATAGTAGAAATAGCCGGTCTTCTCCGGGTCCATAGCCGCCTTGATGGCGTTCAGGCCGGGGCTGGCAATGGGGCCCGGGGGAAGTCCCTTGTATTTGTAGGTGTTGTACGGGGAGTCGATCTGCTTGTCCGCCTCGGTAGGCACCTTGCCGCCGTTGATATAGGCCAGCGTGGCGTCGATCTGCAGCAGACCGACGGTCTCTGCGGTGGGATTGTTCAGACGGTTATAGATAACGGAGGCGATCTTTCCCCGGTCTGTGCCGTCGGTCTCGCGCTCGATCAGGGAGGCCACGGTCAATACTTCATGGATCGTCTTGCCGCTCTGCTCCACCTGGGTGCGCATATCGTCGGTGAACACCTGGTCAAAGCGCACCAGCATCTTGTTGATGACATACAGCGCGCTGTGGGGCGTGGTGAATTCATAGGTGTCAGGGAAGAGATAGCCCTCCAGCCGGGAGGCGTCCCCCAGGGGGATGTCCTGAAGGAAGGAGAAGGCGTAGTCGTGGTTGGCGGCCATGTCGTTCAGATCCTCTACGCTGGCCACGTTGTTGTCCTCCAACAGCTGGAAAATCTGGGCTACGGTATAGCCCTCCGGGATGGTCACCTTGACCTTGGCTTTGCTGGAGGAGCTCCAGCTCATCCCGGAGATCAGAGCCCGATAGTCCATGTCGGTATTCAGGTTGAACGACCCGGCGATGACCTTGTTCTTTCCGTGGGTCAGGGAGGAGAACAGGCGGAACAGGCCCTTATATTGGATCAGACCTTTTTCCTTTAGCAGGCTGGCTACCTCGCCCATGTTGGCGGTACCATCCTCGCGGATCATATCCTGGGTGACCGTGACCGTCTCCTGTACATAAGTTTTGTTCAGGGCAAGCACGTCGTTGGCGGCGATCCAGCACACGCAGGCCCGCAGAATGGACACGCCGATGACGGCCACCGCATACAGCACGCCGGAGCTGGCGGAAAAGCTGCGGGAGTGTCTTCGCCGGCCGGAA
>CAJMQD010000212.1 GCA_905215425.1 uncultured bacterium | reverse complement strand
CCTGTCCATCTATGCCACATTCCCCGTATTGAAAAACACCTATGCCGGCTTGATGGCCGTAGACCAGCAATATAAAGAGGCTGCCCGCGGCTGCGGCATGGATCACTGGCAGCGGCTGTCCATGGTAGAGCTGCCCTTGGCTATGCCCACCATCATAGGCGGTCTGCGTATCTCCACTGTCTACACAGTCAGCTGGGCGGTGCTTGCCGCCATGATCGGCCAGGGCGGCTTGGGGGACTTCATCTATCAAGGCGTCAGTTCCAATAACAACACGCTGATTCTTCAGGGGGCCATCCCCGCCGCCATTCTGGCGTTTCTTCTGGGCTCTCTGGTGGACGCCCTCCAGCGCCGGACAATGCCCCGGGGAATGAGAAAGGCAGGTGACGGGCAATGACCTGGACCATGCTCTTAGAACACCTCGTCTTGGTGCTCTCCGCTCTGTCGCTGGCGATCCTGCTGGGTATCCCTCTGGGACTGCTAGCCTATCTGTACCCCAAAGCCCGCACCCCCATCCTGCGGACGGTGGATCTGATTCAGACGACCCCTGCGCTGGCTCTTCTGGGCATTATCATGGTCTTTATGGGCGCGGGCAAACCCACGGTCATGGTGGGGCTGGCTCTATACTCTCTGCTGCCCATCGTGCGCAACACCTATCTGGGGCTGAGTCAGGTACCCGGCCACTTAAAGGAAGCCGCCACTGCCATGGGCATGGGCCGGAGCTATCAGCTTGTGCATGTGGAGCTCCCTCTCGCCATGCCTATTTTATTTACCGGTGTGCGCATCGCTCTGGTCAACGCCATCGGCACCGCTGTCTTTGCCGCCTTTGTAGGGGGCGGCGGCATCGGAAAAATCATCTACACCGGCATCCGGCAGCAGAATATTCGTGATATTCTGCTCGGCACCGGGTCACTGATGGCGCTGGCCTTGGCGCTGGACGGACTGATGGCGCTGGCGGAGCATCGACTCAACCACCCCTCCCCCAAAAAGGCTTCTCTCCCCATCCGGGCTGCCGCAGGAGCTGCCCTTGCGGCCGTCTGTGCCTTTTCGGTATGGCTGGTATTTGTCCCCTCCTCCTCTTCGGGACAGCTGCGCCTTTATGATGGCGACTATTCAGAGGTTCAGCTCATGCATAATATGTTCAAGCAGGTCGTGGAGGATCGCACAGACCTCACCGTCAACATCATGGACCAGATGAGCCAGGTCAACAACTATAAGCAGCTGCTGGGCAGCTCCCCCAGCTGCGATCTGATGTTCAGCTATGACGGCACCGTGCTCACCACTTTCTTGAAGCAAGATGTGAGCAGCATCCCTGCCGGCTCCACCCTTTATGACTATGTGTCGCAAGAGATATCAAGGGCAGAGGGTTTACAGCTTATGGGTCGAGTTGGATTGAACAACACCTATGCCATCGGCGTTACGCCGGACACAGAGGCGCAGTATGGCGTAAAAACCATCAGCGATCTGGCCCCCATTGCGGATCAACTGCGCTTTGGCGGCGAGCATGAATTCTTCACCGCCGAGGGCAGCATGAAATTCCAGCCCTTCGTCCAGCGCTATGGCCTGTCCTTCCGCAGCGTGATCCCCGTGGATGTAGCCCTGAAGTATACCGCCGCTCAGCAGGACTCCTTCGATGTGATGGTGGTATTCGCTACCGACGGGCTGAACAAGCGGGCCGGACTGACCATCTTAAAGGATGATCTGGGCTTCTTCCCCGAATACTATGGCGCCTTTTTGGTGCGCGAAGCCCTGTTCCAGGAATTGGGGGACAACGGCGAGCAGCTGAAGGACGTACTGGACCTGTTTACCGGCCTGGTATCCACCCAGGACATGATCGACCTGACCTATCAGGTAGATGTAGATCGGCAGCCTGTGGAGCAAGTGGCCCACCAGTTTTTGGTGGAAAAAGGGATTCTGGACTGAATTTTTCTACCGCAATCGACAGAAAAAATCCCGGAACATCATAAAGTTCCGGAATTGTCAGAAAAAACGGGTCCCGACAGAAGTCGGGGCCCGTTTTGATTGTAAAAGGATCTTACTTGATCATGGAAGCGACCTCAGCGGCGAAGTCCTCTTCTTTCTTCTCGATGCCCTCGCCGGTGGCGAAGCGGACAAAGCCCTTCACGGCGATCTTGCCGCCCAGCTGCTTGGCAATCTCGGCCACGTGCTTCTCGACGGAGATCTTGTTCTCCTTCACGAAGGCCTGCTGCAGCAGGCAGTTCTCCTCGTAGTACTTGCCCAGCTTGCCCATGACGATGCCTTCCTTGACCTTCTCGGGCTTGGAAGCCATCTTGGGGTCGTTGGCCATCTGAGCCAGCTGGATCTCCTTCTCCTTGTCCAGGACCTCCTGGCTGACATCGGACTTGTCGCGATAGGTGGGGTTCATGGCGCAGATCTGCATAGCCACGTCCTTGCCCAGATCGGTGACCTTATCGGCCTCGATGCCCTCAACCTCCATGTTCACCAGAACGGCGACCTTGCCGCCCATGTGGATATAGGGCACGTTGACACCCTCAGCGTAGCGGGCGAAGCGGCGGATCTGGATGTTCTCACCGATGGCCAGCACCTTGTCGGCGGTAACGTCGTCCACAGTGCGGTCAGTGCCGGGATAGCGGCAAGCCTTCAGGGCGGCCACGTCTGCAGGATTCTCCTCAGCCACCACAACGGTCAGCGCCATAACGAAGTCCCGGAACACCTCGTTCTTGGCCACGAAGTCGGTCTGAGAGTTGACCTCGATGATCACACCCACACCCTTGTCGGTGACGGTGGCAAAGCTCATGCCCTCGGCGGCGATCTTGCCGGCCTTCTTGGTCTGGGCAGCCATGCCCTTCTCGCGCAGCCACTCGATGGCCTTGTCGAAGTCGCCCTCGGAAGCGGTCAGGGCCTTCTTGCAGTCCATCATACCGACGCCGGTCATCTCACGCAGCTTCTGTACGTCTTTTGCGGTAATAGCC
>CAJMQD010000211.1 GCA_905215425.1 uncultured bacterium | reverse complement strand
GGTCGTCATAGTGGTCGCTGCCCTGGGGGCGGCTTCTTCTTTCCTGTGCCATTGAGTCAGCTCCTAACGAATGAAAATAGAGTAGTCCCAGTCACAAGGGACAAGGGGGGGCCATAGGATGGGACAGAACGGGGCGGGAGAGTTCCCGGCCCATTAAGTGAGGTGAAGGAAGATGTGTTGTGGGAATAACGGCTGGGGCAACTGTTTGTGGATCATTGTTCTGATCATTATCCTGCTGTGCTGCTGCGGCTGCGGAAACGGCTGCGGCTGTGACAATGGCTGTGGGTGCAGCAGCAACTGCGGCTGCGGCTGCTGAGCCGGGTACACAGGCTAAGGGGACGGGGAGATCACCGTCCCCTTCCTGCCTTCTGGCCATTGGCCAAGCTCGGTCAGGACGAGGTCCACGGGACGGTCGTGACCCTCTATGGGCAGCGCGTCGCAGAGCAGCGGCTGCCGGCACAAGCAGACACTGGGGCAGGAGTGGGCAGACAGCCAGCGGTCGTAAAAGCCGCCGCCCTGCCCCAGACGGAAGCCCTGTTTGTCACAGCACAGAGCGGGCACGAGGATCAGGTCTGCCGCTTGGGCGGGGACGAGGGGACAGCGGCGGTCGGGCTCCATGATCCCATGGGGGCTGGCCAGTAGATTTTCCCGGGAAATAAACAGCCGGAACTCCATCTGCCCCTGGGGCAAGGTGCAGGGGAGTGCCACCCGCTTGCCCTGGGAAACGAGCTGCTCCGCCAGACGCCCGGTATCGGGCTCCCGTCCCCGAACCCCCCAAAAGACAAAAATCGTCTTGGCCTTTTTCACTTGGGGCAGAGCCAAAAAGCGGGTGAACAGAGCGTCGTCGCTGGCCCGGAGCTCCTCGGGAGTCATGGAGGTAAGAGCGCTGCGGACCTGTTGGCGGAGGCGAGATTTCGCATCCTTCATAGACAGACGGATGCACGGACCTCGCTGGCCTGGAGGGGGCCGGCCAGCTGCTCCACCAAGCTCAACCCAAAGTCAAAGGCAGCGCCCGGTCCACGGGCGGTGATGAGATGGCCGTCTGTGACCAGCCAGGTGTCTTTCCAGGAACACTGGTCCGCAAAGGGCTTGTCCATGCCGGGGTAACATACCGCCTCTCGCCCTTTCAGCAGACCCCAGCGGGCCAACAGAGTGGGGGCGGCGCAGATCGCGGCCACCCAGATCTTTTTGGCAAAGGCGTGGCGGATCAGCTGTTCTGCTTTTTGGCAGTGGGCCAGATTGTCCACCCCTCGGGCTCCACCGGGGAGCACCAACATATCGGCGTCGTCCAGGTCAACCTGGGACAGGTCCATATCCGGCAGCACGGCAATGCCGTGGCCGCCTATGACGGGATCCCCCGCGACAGTTACCAGAGCGGTTTCGATGCCGGCACGGCGAAGAAGATCCGCAGGGATCAGGGCCTCAGCCTCTTCAAAACCGGGGGCGAGAAAAATATAGACCATAGAAGCCTCCTTTAAAGCATGGGCTGAACCAGCGTCCAAAGCTGCTGATGGATCTCCTCGATCGTGCGCAGCTCCCCGCGCTTGTTCACGCACGGGATCACCGTCCAACCAAGAATTTCTGCGGCCTGTAAAGCACTTTTCCTGCACATGGCGAGATAGCCGGTATCTAACTCGTGAATGTCGGCCTTGGTGTGGGTGGACGCTTCGCGGCTGCGCAGAAGCTCGATAGATCTCTCGGTGGGCATATCCAGATAGAGCACCAGATCCGCACGGGGCAGACCCAGCTTATTATGCTCAAAATCGTCCAGCCAGCGCAGAAAATCAGGGCGTTCTTCGGGGGAGCACTTGGCCCCCTGATGGACGGCGTTGGAGGTGGTGTATCGGTCGGTGAGGATCAGTCCGCCCTCCTGATAGTAGTTCCCCCAGTCCTGCTTGAGGGATGCGTAGCGGTCGACGGCGTAAAAGGCGGAGGCGGCATAGGGGTTCACATCTCCGGGATTTTTGCCGAATTCGCCCCCCAGATACATACGGATCAGGGCAGAGGAGGGTTGATCATACCGGGGGAACACCAGTTGGCGGAAGGATTTTCCCTCGCGGTTGACCCGGCCGCACAGCAATTTGAACTGGGTGGACTTGCCGGAGCCGTCTGTCCCTTCGAAGACGATCATTTTGCCGGACATTCAGACTTCCTCCTTTTTGCCGGACAGGCGCTGTCCTGCGGCCTTTACCAGCACCAAAGGCAGCTTGGCCATACGGCCGATGCGCCGGGGTTCCTTTTTCAGGCGGTAAGCCCACTCGAGCCCCAGCTTCTGCCAGGCCTCCGGTGCGCGCTCGATGTTGCCCGCGAAGACGTCCAATGCGCCCCCCAGACCGATCGCCAGCTTGGCTCCCGTAGAGGGGCCGTACTGGGCCATCCATTTCTCCTGCTTGGGCGCGCCCAGACAGACGAATATTAAGTCGGGCTTGGCGTCAGCCGCCTGCTGAGCGGCTTGAGCGTCGTCTTTAAAATAGCCGTCCTGCGTGCCGCACAGGGTGATATGCGGATACTGGGCCAGAATGCGGCGGCCGGCCTCCTCGGCCACGCCGGGTTTGGCCCCCAGCAGATACAGCCGGCCCCCGAAATAGTCCAGGGTGGACAGCATGGCGCTGGCAAAGTCGATGCCGGGGACGCGCTCCTTTAGGGGGCGCCCCAGCAGCTTGGCAGAGTAGATGACGCCGATGCCGTCGGGCAGCACCAAATCCGCCCCATTGAGCAGGGCTTTGAACTGGGGATCTTTTTCTGCGGCCAGGATAAATTCCGGATTGGGGGTGACCACATAGTGGAAGGAGTCGGAGGTCAAAAATTCCTTGCCCTTCTGGGCCGCCTCCTGCATTGTCACATTGTCAAACCGGACACCCAATATATTCTCTTTCAAGCGATTCACTCCAATTATGAAATATGAAACATCTTCATACATCGTTTATTTTATCATAGAGAACAGGAAAAGTCTATGAAAAACAAATGA
>CAJMQD010000210.1 GCA_905215425.1 uncultured bacterium | reverse complement strand
TCCACCTCCTCGGGCAGATTCAGGTTCAGCACCATGCGGGGGTAGTGCTCCCCCACCATCTGTGCCTTGGCATCCGTGATCTGCCGGTAAGCATCGTTGATGTCCCTCTCGTCCTGTTCATCCAGGGTCACATAGCCCTTCTCCTTCTCCTCATAAATAAACAGGATCATATCCATGGCGGATACGGTATAGCTGTCAATGCCGCCCACAATGGGCCCGTAATTGTCCTCCTGGTCCGCCGTATAGGCGGCGTAGAGGATGCAGGCCTCCTCATAGGTCAAATCCATCATTTTGGAGAACTGCCGGGGGGTAAGCTTATCGGTGAGGTAATAGCCCGGCTTGGCCTCCACATTGGCCAGACCCATGGCATAGTCCACCTCGTCCATGGCGCTCAGCTGATCCAGGATGGCCTTCTCGCTCTCCGTGTCCCCCTTGGGCACCACCACGGCCATAATATTCTGGCTTCCGAAGGTAGCCTCCACCCGGTCGGCGGCGGCCTGGTGCTCATTGCGCCGCTCGGTCATCACCGCATTGTCCCCATACACATAGGGGCACTGGTTGGACAGCACAAAACCGCCCACAATACACACCGCAAACACCGGTACGCCCACCAGCCGCAGATGATACACCAGCTTGCCCCACCGGTCGATCTGGGGGATAAAATTCTTATGGCGGGTGCGCTCCATAGCCTTAGAGAACAGCATCAGCAGGCCGGGCATCAGGGTGAATACGGCCAGCATACTCAGCAAAATGGCCTTGATAAGTACCAGCCCCAGATCGAAGCCGATGCGGAACTGCATGAACATCATGGCGGCCAGGCCGGAAATGGTGGTCAGACTGCTGGCAGAGATGGAGGGGATCGCCGCACTGACGGCGATGATACAGGCGGTCCGGTCGTCCGGCGCGTGTTCCCGCTCCTCCAGGAAGCGGTGGAGGAGAATAATGGAGTAGTCGATGGCCAGGGCCAGCTGCAATACCACGGTCACAGAGTCGGACACAAAGGAGATCTCGCCAAAGACGAAGTTTGTTCCTTTGTTCAGCAGAGCCGCAGCCACAAAGGTGAGCAGCAGCACGGGCACCTCCGCATAAGATCGGGATGTGAGCAGCAGCACCGCGATGATCACAATGGCGGCCACCACCAGAATGATCCCCATTTCACTGTTCAGCGTCTCCGACTTGGAATAGCCCACATCCGTGGCGATCTGCGTGTCGTAGGGCTGCAGCAGTTCTTCCACCGCGGCCAGGGCGTCCTTGCTGGCCTGGTCATCGTTCTCCCCGCGGAAGGTGACGGTGATCAGGGCATCCGTCCCCTTTATGTAGTCCTCCCGGGTTTTATGGGCGGCGGATGGCAGGGTCGTCTCATCGTCCCCCTTGTCCGCATCCCAGAAGTCCACCGAGGAGATCCCATCCCGATCTTCGATCCGGTCGGCCAGCTCCCGGGCCGTGTCATAGGTCACGTTGGACAGCAGCACCCGGGCGGTGGCGAAGGTTTTCATCTCCTCCTCCATCACCGTCAGGCCCCGCCGGGTTTCCGTTGTAGCGGGAAGATACTCCGTCAGATCATCGCATACCGACACCCATCCCTGGGTGATCAGGCTGGCAATAACAGCAATGACATAGAGGAAAAAGAACAGATTACGTTTATCCACAATAAATGTGGCTAATTTTTCAAAAAAGCTGCTTTTCTTCGGCTGCTCGCTCATTGGCGTTCCCCTTTCTCCGGTCGGCGCGGCCGCTTCGCCAAGTCTTTCACAATAAGAATCAAATCTATACTATACTAAAATCTTCTTTAACATCAACAGTCAAATTCGGTCATCTGTAAATTTTTCGACTTCTGACCGGTTTTTTAACAAAAAATATGCAACTGCCCGAATTTGAACAGTGACACCTCTTTTTTTCTGTGCTATACTTCCCCTTAAATGGAGGCTGCTTATGGGAAAACAATATAAATCGTCCGCGATTACTCGCCAGGCGATCTGTATCGCTCTAAAACAATTGATGGACCAGAAGCCCCTGGAAAAAATTACAATTTCAGAGTTGATGGATACCTGCGGAATGCGCCGGCAGCACTTTTATTATTACTTTACCGATATTTACGACCTGCTGCGCTGGATGCTGGAGGAGGAAGCCCTCCAACTGCATCGGACGCAGGACGGGGAACTGTCCGGGCAGGAAGGGCTGCTCCGGCTGTTCCACTATCTGGACAGCCACCGGACGATCTTCCTGTGCGTTCTGGATTCGCTGGGCCGCGAACATCTCAAGCAGCTGTTCGCGGCAGACATCCGCCGCATCGTGCACAGCACCATCAGCCGTGTTGTCCAGGAAAATGACTTGCCGGAGGATCTCCCCACCGAGGAGATCACCACCCACTTTCTCACCATCGCTCTGGCCAGCGTGGTGGAAAGTTGGCTTCGGGGCGAGGTGGATCAGACCCCGGAGGAGCTGCTCCGCCGGGTAAACATCATGTTTCAGGACTATATCCGCGGTGTGACCCTGCGTCTGACCGGGACCGCACCTGTCGGCGTCCGCTGCTAAAAAAGAGAAGGAGCTGCTGCTATGCAAAATCATGTCATCGCACTGGGCCGCCAGTTCGGCAGCGGCGGACGGGAGATCGGCCGCCGCCTCAGCCAGTCCTTGGGCTTTGCCTACTATGACCGTGAACTGATCTCGCTGGCCGCCCAGCGCGCCCAGGTGCGGGAAGAGCTGTTTGCGGACAAGGATGAAAAAGCCGCCAACCCCTGGCTGTTCAAGGGCTTCTATGAAGGCGGCCCCCGGGTAAAGCAGGGCCAGTCCGCCGAAGATATCCTGTTTCAGATGCAGAGCGAGGTGATCCAGGAGCTGTCCGAAAAGAGCAGCTGCATCATCGTAGGCCGCTGCGCCGACCAAGTGCTGGAAAGCTGCAAAGAGGTAGACTGCCTGAGTCTGTTTATCTGCGCCCCTTGTCAGTGGCGGGTAAAGCATCGCATGGAGATTGAGGGCATCGATGAAAA
>CAJMQD010000209.1 GCA_905215425.1 uncultured bacterium | reverse complement strand
GGCCGTCCTGGAACAGGATGCCCAGGCCATGCTGAAGCGGGCCGAGCAGTACGAGGATGCTGAGCTGGAGCAGCTGGCCCAGCGCATCGCCGACTCCGCCCACAAGCTGCGTCAGGAGTAAGTAAATGGCATTTGAAGGACTTTCTGAAAAGCTATCTGCGGCCTTTAAAAAGCTGAGAGGCAAGGGCCGCCTGTCCGAGGCCGACGTTAAGGAGGCCATGCGGGAAATCCGTCTGGCTCTGCTGGAGGCCGACGTCAGCTATAAAGTTGTCAAGCAATTCATCGCCCAGGTGACAGAGAAGGCCGTCGGGTCCGACGTATTGGAGGCCCTCTCCCCTTCCCAGATGATCATCAAGATCGTCAACCAGGAGCTGACTGATTTGATGGGCGGCACCGCCGCCAAGCTGGAGATCGCATCCAAGCCCCCCACGGTGGTGATGATGGTGGGTCTTCAGGGCGCAGGTAAAACCACGAACTGCGCCAAATTGGCCGGACTGATGAAGCGCCAGAACGGCAAGCGGCCCCTTTTGGCCGCCTGCGATATCTACCGTCCCGCCGCCATCCAGCAGTTGGAGGTTGTGGGTCAGCAGCTGGACATCCCCGTATTTCAGATGGGCCAGACCGACCCGGTAGAAATTGCAAAAGCCGCTGTTGCCCACGCCGTAAAACACGGCAACGATATTGTTTTCTTAGATACCGCCGGTCGTCTCCATGTAGACGAGGAACTGATGGATGAATTGCGGCGCATCAAAGCCGCCGTTGATCCCACCGAGATCCTGTTGGTGGTAGACGCCATGATCGGCCAGGATGCGGTAAACGCCGCCAAAGCCTTTGACGACGCCCTTGACATCACCGGCGTGGTACTGACCAAGCTGGACGGCGACGCCCGGGGCGGCGCGGCCCTGTCGATCAAATCCGTTACCGGAAAGCCCATCAAGTTTGTGGGCATGGGCGAAAAGCTGGACCAGATCGAGATTTTCCACCCCGACCGTATGGCCAGCCGTATTCTGGGCATGGGCGATGTCCTCTCCCTCATCGAAAAAGCCGAACAGAGCTTCGACCAGAAAAAGGCCCTGGAGTTGCAGGAGAAGCTGAAGAAGAACCGCTTTACTCTGGCAGATTACTACGACCAGCTGGTCCAGCTTAAAAATATGGGCTCCATCACCGAGATTGCCGCCATGCTTCCCGGTGTAAAAGCCTCCGACCTGGAGGGCGCCCAGTTCGACACTAAGCAGTTCACCCGCATGGAGGCCATTATTCAGTCCATGACCCCCGCCGAGCGGGAAGACCCCAAGCTGCTGAACTCCAGCCGGAAAAAGCGCATCGCCGCCGGCTCCGGCACTCAGGTAGTGGACATCAATCGCCTGCTGAAGCAGTTCGAGATGATCCAGTCCATGACCAAACAGCTTACAGGCAAAAAACTGCCCAAGCATATGCGCCGCATGATGGGTAAGGGCGGCAAAGGCGGCTTCCCCGGTATGGGCGGCATGGGCGGCGGTTTCCCCGGTATGCCCTTCTGACGCTGGTAAAGCACGGCTGCGTGTTTTCCATATAAACTTATCAATTTATGGAGGTGAATATAAATGGTCAAAATTAGACTGCGCCGTATGGGCGCCAAGAAGGCTCCCTTCTATCGCATCGTGGTGGCTGACTCCCGTTATCCCCGCGACGGCCGTTTCATCGAGGAGATCGGCACTTACAATCCCGTGGTCGCTCCCGCCGAGCTGAAGGTGGACGTGGACCGCGCTCAGGCTTGGATCAAGACCGGCGCTCAGCCCACCGAGACCGTCCGTGACCTGCTGAAAAAGGCCGGCGCTCTGTAAGGCTGGAGGTTCGACACGGAATGAAAGAACTTCTGACCTATGTGGCCCGGAACCTGGTAGAGCACCCCGACCAGGTCACCGTTACCGAGACGGTGGAGGACGGCGAGATGGTTCTGGAGCTGCGGGTCGCCCCCGAGGACATGGGTAAAGTGATCGGCCGCCAGGGCCGCATCGCCAAGGAGATCCGCACACTGATCCGCTCCGTGGCTCAGCGTACCGGACAGCGTGTCTGCGTGGAGATCGTAGACTGACCCAAGGCGCGGGGAGAATCCCCGCGCCTTTCCTGTATCTTCTCCGCCCCGTGGGCGGTTTGACTCTCTTTTTCAGGAGGTTTCCCATGAAAGAGCAATATTTGGAAGTGGGTAAGATCGTAGCCACCCACGGCATAATGGGCGAGGTACGGGTACAGCCCTGGGCTGACTCCCCCGAATTCCTGTGCCAGTTCAAGACCCTGTATGTAGATAAGGCCCATGTCCCCTATGCGGTGGAGCGGGCCCGCCCCCACAAGAATATGGCCATTATCAAGTTCGAGCAGGTGTATGACGTCCCCTCTGCCCTGGCCATGCGCAACGCAGTGCTGTATATCAACCGGGACGACGTCAAGCTCCCCGACGGAACCTTCTTCCTGGCCGATGCCATCGGGCTGGAGGTACGCAGCGCCGCAGACGGTACTGTACTGGGCAAGGTGGCTGACATTCTCACGCTGCCCGCCAACAACGTCTATGTCATCAAGGGCGGCCCCCGGGAGCTGATGATCCCCGCCGTGGACGAATTCGTCCCCAAGGTGGACATCGACGGCGGCTATATGTTGGTGAATATGATCGAAGGGCTGTAACGCCATAAAAAGGACCTCCCACAAACTGTGGGAGGTCCCGCTTTATTCTTCCCGTTCCAAACCCAGAACGTCGTAGTACTCATCAGACCAGCGGACCGGCGACGGGTCAAAGGCCGCCTGGAGGGTCTTGACCGCATCAAAGGGGTCTTGGGGGGTAAGATGAAATTCCTTTTCCATCTCTGATAAGGCTTCTCGCTTCTTGGCTGCGGCTTCCTCCCAGCAGGGATAGCGGGCGTTCTCGTCCTCGTTCAGCAGGCCCCGGTACTGCTCCCGGTTCATCCAACTGATCTGGCTGAGCACATTGGCGTCTTTGCAGAACAGCAGATAGCCGAGAAAGGTGAGGAAG
>CAJMQD010000208.1 GCA_905215425.1 uncultured bacterium | reverse complement strand
GGCAAACAGCTCACTCATTGCGGTATCTCCTTTCCAGCAGATACAGCGTGAAGCGGACGCTCAGCGCAGTGGCTGCGAAGACCAGCACCATCGTCACCAGGCAGATGACCAGCAGCTGTACCCAGGTGCTCTTCAGCACGTCGAAATAGTTGAGCATGCTCACGCCCGCAGGCAGAAAGAAAAAGGACATATTGGCCAGGAGAAAGTCCGACTTCTCCCGAATATGATCCAGCTTCAAACCTCCGGTGGCCAGCAGCACGAACAACAGCACCATACTGATGACGCTGGCGGGAAACGAAAAGGGGAGCAGCGCTTCTATGATCTGCCCGGCCCAGCATACGGCAAAAATAACACCGATCTGGCAGATGATTTTCAAAGGGATTCGCCTCCTGTTTCAAAACACAGAGACGATTTTACCGCAATCCCCTGCTAAAGTCAAACACTACCCGGCCAAAGCAAACGTTCCGTCCGTTTTTCCGGGCATTTCAAATGCCCAAGTGTGCGGTATCCGGTGAAAATGGGGCCTTCAAAAGGCGATTCGGTCATCCGCCCACACCCGCCCGCAAATCGAAGCCCAGCGCAAGCAGGCGGCGCGTCTGCGCCGTACGGGCGTTTAACCTTGATGCCGCCGGGAGCCACGGTACAGCCGTCGGCGGCTTTACGGCCGATCTATCGCGTTTTTTACACTTCCGCCGGTCATGTGCATTGCCGGGGCGGTCGAGCGATGGACGCAAAAAAAGTCGGAGCAAGCGATACAAAGCTTGCTCCGACTTGGCGGAGTAGGAGGGATTCGAACCCTCGAGCCGTGTTAGCGGCTACACGATTTCCAGTCGTGCTCGTTATGACCACTTCGATACTACTCCAAATCATTGTAATTTGGTTTTCTTTCAATGGACAGCAGAGATTATTATAACAGTTTTTCCGGCTCCGTCAAGAGGGAATTTTCAAAAACCTTCGAAAAGTCGCCCCTCCTGCAGGAAAATATTGTACCTTGCCAAATCTGTATCAAAACAGTTACAATCTGGTTACAAATCCAGAAAGGCAGGAACGACCATGAAAAAGCAATTGATCGCCGCCGCTCTGAGCGCGGCGCTGCTGGCGGGCGGGCAGAATGTGGCTGCGGCCGCCGCTCCGCTTACCATCGACGGTACGGCGCTGGAGGCCTCCGGCAGCTACCTGAGCAACAACACCACCTATGTCCCCATACGCACGGTGACGGAAGCCCTGCGTCCCGATGCCGCAGTGTCCTGGTCGGATGGGCAGGCAGTTGTTTCTGCCTGGGATCTGAACCTGACCGCCCGCCCAGGCGACCCTTACATACAGGCGAACGGCCGTTGTCTCTATGTGCCCGACGGCGTGCAGGTACGGTCCGGACGTGTTCTGGTACCGGTCCGGACGCTGGGTGCCGCCCTGGGCGCCCAGGTGGATTGGGACGCCGCCACCGGCTCAGTTTCTGTGACCGGCGGAGCCTCCGTGCTCACACATGCCGACTCCTACTACAATGAGGACGACCTCTACTGGCTCTCCCGTATCATCTCCGCAGAGAGCCGCGGGGAATCCCTGCTGGGGCAGATCGCCGTTGGCAACGTGGTGCTCAACCGGGCCGCTTCCGCTGATTTTCCCAATACGATCTACAGTGTTATCTTTGACAGCCGCTGGGGCGGCCAGTTTGAACCCGTGCGGAACGGCACGATCTACGACGCTCCTGCTCCGAGCAGTATCGTGGCGGCCAAACTCTGCCTGGAAGGGGCCAACGCAGTGGGAGACAGTCTCTACTTTCTGGCCCCAGCTCTGACCAGCAACCACTGGGCGATGAATCAGCGCACCTATGTAACCACCATCGGCTGCCATTGGTTTTATCGTTGAACCTTTTCCCAGCAACGCCCGGACGGGTATCGTCCGGGCGTAACCTTTTGTTATCATTTGCAGTCGATTTTTATACGGCAATGGATGAAAAAGTTCGTTCCAATATTTTTTATTGTCCCTTCAAACGGCTGTGCCGCAACGGATTGGAATCTTTCCCCAAATTTTCGGCTTGACTTTTAGGGTTAAAAGTAGTTACAATGTGGTTACAATTTGTGAAGCATCGCGTAACAAACTGTAACAGGAGGAACCCTTGTCATGAAAAAACGAGCCATTTGCGCGGCACTTTGCCTGACGCTCTGCATCGCTCTGGGCGGGCAGGCGGCGGCAGCCGAACGTGGCGTCAGCTTTATCCTCAATGGAGCTGTCCTTGAGACGGAGATCGCCGCGCAGGTCATCGACCAGACCGTCTACGTCTCCTATTGGCCCATCGTGCAGGCGTTGTATCCCGATGCCGCCGCCGTCTGGGCCAACCATCGGGCAGAGGTCACCACAGAAGGCCTGGCCCTCTATATCAAGCCCGGCGCCAAGTATATCGAGGCCAACGGCCGCTATCTCTATGTGCCGGAGGGCGTACAGGTGCAGGGCTACGATATTCTGGTCCCCATACGGGTGCTGGGACGGGCCTTGGGCGCCTATATCAATTGGAACGGCGCCAGCTCTGCGGTAGAAATCACTTCCGGCAGCAGCCCCATCCCATCCGGTACGCTGGCCTATCAGGAGGACGTGGTTTACTGGCTCTCCCGCATCATCTACGCTGAGAGCGGCAACCAATCGCTGGACGGCAAGATCGCCGTTGGCAATGTGGTGCTCAACCGGGTGGCCAGCCCCCGTTTCCCCAACACGGTCTATGAGGTCATTTTCCAGCGGAATCAGTTTACCCCCGCCATGACGGGCAGCATTAACCGTACGCCCAGCGCCGAGAGCGTCATCGCCGCCAAGCTTTGCCTGGACGGCGCCAATACCGCCGGGGATGCTCTTTACTTTGTCAACCCCAACATGTCCCCCTATAGCTGGGCCTCCCGCAACCGGCCCTATGTGGCCACCATCGGCGCCCATGCTTTCTTCGCCTGATCCAACCGATACGTCCGGGGCCGGAAGTCCCCGGACGTATCGTCTCTTCCGCTTCGTTTTTTGCGTCTTTGTA
>CAJMQD010000207.1 GCA_905215425.1 uncultured bacterium | reverse complement strand
CACCCGCATCGCCCAGGCCCTGGATATTATGGGCCAGTGCGGCGTAAAAAAAGCCATCGCTCTGCGCCCCATCACCGACGCCCGGGCGGTGCTGCCCTACATCGAGCAGTTGGATATGATACTGGTCATGACAGTGGAACCGGGCTTCGGCGGTCAGGCCTTCATGGAGTCTCAGCTTGACACCATCCGGCAGGTACGCACCTTCATTGACCGGTACAATCCCGCCTGCGAGCTGGAGGTAGACGGCGGCATCAACGCCAAGACCGCCCCCCTGGTGGCCCAGGCCGGGGCCAACGTATTGGTGGCCGGTTCCGCCGTGTACGGAAAAGAGGATGTAGCGGCCGCGATCGCCGCCCTGCGCGTCTAATCAAGTTTAGTAAGTTGGAGGTCCCCCTATGGAATATCTTCCCCCCGCACTGGAAACGCTGGTGGAGCACTTTGCCAAGCTGCCTGGCGTAGGCCGCAAATCTGCACAGCGGCTGGCCTTCCATATCCTCGGCCAGTCGGACGAGGATGCCGAGGCCTTCGCCCAAGCCATTCTCAACGCCAAAAAGTCGATTCACTGCTGCCCAGTGTGCCAGAATCTCACAGAGGGGGACGGCCCCTGCTCCATCTGCTCCAGCCCCCGCCGAGACCACTCCCTCATCTGCGTGGTGGCCGACCCCAAAGACGTGATGGCTATGGAGCGCAGCCGGGAGTACGGCGGACTGTATCACGTACTCCACGGGGTGATCTCCCCCATGAGCCATGTGGGGCCCGACGACCTGCACATTAAATCTCTGGTGGACCGGGTAGCGGCCGGCGGCGTAGCAGAGGTCATTATGGCTACCAACCCGGACACGGAGGGCGAGGCCACGGCCATGTACCTGTGCCGGCTGCTGAAGCCCTTCGGCGTGAAGATCACCCGCCTGGCCTATGGCATCCCCGTGGGCAGCCACCTGGAGTATGCCGACGACGCAACCCTTATGCGCGCCCTGGAAGGCCGCCGGGAACTGTAACAGGCAGCCTCCTCTCCCTTTCCGTCATTGCTCACACACATAAAAAGCGAAGGCTCCCTCTGGCGAGGGGGCCTTTGTGTCTGCCCAAGATCAGCTGCGCCCGATTCCGTTCCTTTGCCTGTACCTATGTTGCCCTTCAATCTGCAAAAGCGTCCGGGCCGGGATAAGTCCATCCCCATCGCGCAAACGGCGCAGCAGAATTTTCGGCATTTATTTAGTATTCCTATCTTAACAAAAATACTATATATTGTGTTTTCTGTTGACAGAACTGACCTGTCATTATATACTGAAAGCCACAGACGACTTTAAGGGAGGGGGATTTGTATGCGGATCGGCGGACTGCAAAAGGTAACACTGCTGGACTATCCCGGCAAGGTGGCCTGCACGGTATTTCTGCCCGGCTGCAACCTGCGCTGTCCCTACTGCCACAACCCGAGCCTTGTTCTGCCCGGGCAAGAAACAGAGGATATCTCCACCGAATCCCTGCTCGCCTTTCTGAACACGCGCAGTGGCAAGCTGGACGGCGTATGCGTCACCGGTGGGGAGCCTACCCTGCACCGCGACCTCCCCGAATTGCTGGGGCAGATCCGGGATCTGGGCTTTTCTGTCAAACTGGACACCAACGGCACGAATCCGGAGATGCTGGCGGCCCTCTTACAGACAGGCGCCTTAGATTATGTGGCAATGGACATTAAAAACAGTCCGGCGCGCTACGCCCAGACCTGCGGAGGCATCGATATGCTGCCGCAGGTGCAAAAAAGCGCCGCACTGCTAATGCGCGGAACCGTGGAATATGAATTCCGCACCACTGTCTGCGCCCCCCTGCACACGCCGGGGGACATGGAGGAGATCGGCCGCTGGCTGCAAGGCGCAAGCCGGTATTTCCTCCAGTCCTTTGTGGATTCCGGCGCGCTGGTGGGCACCGGTATGAAACCGTTGAGTCAAGAAGAGCTCCACGCACTGAGAGACAGCGTTTTGCCCTACATCCCAAACACGAAAATTCGAGAATAATCGAGAAGGAAAAAGGAGGACATGACCATGTACCAAGTGATCAAACGGGACGGCCGCGCTGCCGAATTCAGCCTGAGCCGCATCTCAAACGCCATCACCAAGGCGTTCGACGCCACGAAGATCCCCTATGCCCCGGATGTAATCAACCTGCTGGCCCTGCAGGTCACGGCGGACTATGCCGGCAAGATCAAGGACGATCAGATCGGCGTGGAAGCCATTCAGGACAGCGTGGAGGCCGTTCTCCAGCGGGCAGGTTACGCCGAAGTTGCCAAGGCGTATATCCTCTACCGCAAAAACCGGGAAAAGCTGCGGAACATGAGCTCCACCATTCTCGACTACAAGGGGCTGGTGGACGGCTACCTGAAGGTGTCCGACTGGCGGGTGAAGGAGAACTCCACTGTCACCTACTCAGTGGGCGGCCTGATCCTGTCCAACTCCGGCGCCATCACCGCCAACTACTGGCTCAGCGAGATCTACGACGAGGAGATTGCCGACGCCCACCGCAACGCAGATCTCCACCTCCACGACCTGTCTATGCTCACCGGCTACTGCGCCGGCTGGAGCTTAAAGCAGCTTATTCAAGAGGGGCTGGGCGGTATCCCCGGGAAGATCACCAGCGCCCCCGCCAAGCACCTGGCCACGCTGTGCAACCAGATGGTAAACTTCCTGGGCATTATGCAGAACGAGTGGGCGGGCGCGCAGGCCTTCTCCAGCTTCGACACCTATCTCGCCCCCTTTGTCCGCACGGATCGCCTTAGCTACGACGAGGTCAAGCACTGCATCGAGAGCTTCATCTACGGGGTGAATACGCCCAGCCGCTGGGGCACTCAAGCCCCGTTCTCCAACATCACGTTAGACTGGACCGTGCCCGCCGACCTGGCCGACCAGCCGTGCATCGTAGGCGGCAAGCCCATGGACTTCACCTATGGGGACTGCCAGGCGGAGATGGACCTGATCAACAAGGCCTTCATCGAGGTCATGATCGAGGGGGACGCCAACGGCCGGGGCTTCC
>CAJMQD010000206.1 GCA_905215425.1 uncultured bacterium | reverse complement strand
CGCCATAACAGCGGGGTCAAATCCGATTTTTTTGGCCAGCATGGGCAGAGTACAGCCCACCAGCTTGGCCACCACGATGGTGACCATAATGGTAAGCGCGACCACAAGGGCCACGGCGATGCTTTTTCGGTCCAGCAGGATCACCTTGAGAAAAACCACTGCGCCCAGGGTGACAGAGCACAGGAGGGCCACCCGCAGCTCCTTCCAGAGGACCCGGAAGCAGTCGGAAAACTCCACGTCGCCCAGAGACATGGCGCGGATCACCGTGACCGAAGCCTGACCGCCGGAGTTGCCGCCGGTGTCCATCAGCATGGGGATAAACAGGGTGAGCGCGGCGTTGGCCGCCAAGGCCTCTTCAAAAAAGCCCAAAATGGTGCCGGTAAAGGTGGCGGAAATCATCAGCAGCAGCAGCCAGGGGATACGGTGCTTCCAGGTCTCTACCACGCCGATCTGGAAATACGGCTTATCAGTGGGCAGGATGGCGGCCATTTTCTCGATATCCTCGGTGGCCTCTTCCTCCATAACGTCCATGGCGTCGTCAACGGTAACGATACCGACCAGACGGTTTTCGCCGTCCACTACGGGCAGGGCCGTCAGGTCGTATTTGGAGAACATCTGGGCCACGTCCTCTTTGTCCTCGTGGGTGCCCACGGAGATGACGTTGGTCTCCATAATGTCGCCAATGCGGGTCTCGTAGTCGCTGAGCAGCAGGGTCTTGACGGTGACGACCCCCTCCAGCACCCGGTTTCGGGTGACATAGCAGGTATACACCGTCTCCTTGTCCAGACCCACCTTACGGATCCGGGCAAAGGACTCCTCCACGGTGGCGTCGGGGTGGAGATAGATGAACTCCGTGGTCATGATAGAGCCGGCGGAGTCCTCGGGGTATTTCAGCAGCTGATTGATCTGGCTGCGGGTGGAGGCGTCGGTATTCCGCAGAATACGGGATACCATGTTGGCGGGCATGTCTTCAATAATATCCACCGTATCATCCAGATACAGCTCGTCCAGGACCTCTCGCAGCTCCTTATCACTCAGGGCGTTGATGATCTTCTCCTGGTCCTCGCTGTCCTCCAGATAGGTGAACACGTCCGCCGCCACGTCCTTGGGCAGCAGACGAAAGACCAGCACCTGCTGGTCGGGCTCCAGCTCGTCCAGGAACTCGGCGATGTCCACCTCGTTCATCTCGTCCAGCTGGGTGCGCAGGGCGCGGAACTGCTTGGTCTTGACCAGCGTCAGCAGCAATTCCTCATTAAAATTCTCATGCATGAGGCGTCTTCCTTTCTGATTGATTTTAGAAAGGAAGCAGAGTACAAAAATGCGGGGGAGAACCGCATGACACGCTCTCCCGCGGTTGTGACAGCGCAGATCTGTCTGTCACGGACAGACGATCTATCTCAGAGGGCGGAGCGGGGACGTAAGGGGGGAGCGTCCAGCTCTGCCGCCCGGTCACAGCAGCGTACCTGCTCCCGGTGACAACTTCGGCCTTCCATTGCGTTCCCACATCCTTTCCCGCTTCAATAAGCTTTTGCTCCCATGGGAGCCTGCCCCGTAGTCCCCTCCGGAACGGAGGATAGACAGGGCGTAAAAATCACATAAATATTATATCCCCCTTCCCCGGGGTTTGCAAGCCGGAGAAGGGGGAAATTTGTTCCTGTTTCCAATCCCGCGCCAAGTCAGTTGGCGCTGGCTTCAAAGGTAACTTGGGCGGATTTGCCTACGATATTGACATAGCTCTTGCCCACCCCCAGCAGCAGGGGGGAGCCATCCTTGGCCGTATAGGTCATGGGGCTGGCGTGGTCTTTTTTGGACCATTTGATGTCCTGCACCGTGCCGTCGCAGACCAGCACGCCCTCTCCCCGGCCGGTGGTGCGGACAGATTTGCGGCCCTTGTCGTCCCCCTTGATGTCGGACACGTCGGTATACAGCACCAGGACATTTTTGACGGCTACCTGCTGGTTGTTGTTGCCGTCCACATAGGGGCTGCCGTATTCCTCCACGGTATACAGCCCCCGGTTTGCGTCATAGGTAAACACACCGGTTTTATACTTGGAGAAGGTCACCGATACCCCGGTGCAGGGGCTGCCCTGGGCTTGTGCGTCCTTGTCCAGGAAGTGCAGCGGTTCCGCAAAGCCCTCTTTGTGGGTCAGCCGCACCCGTTTGGTATAGGTGGGGAGAAGCTCCTGCAATTTTGTGCCGGAGGTAAGCATAGAGTGTTCCAGTCCCATGGACTTCTTCCGCTGCTGATCCCGCCAGAACAGGCCGCTCTCAAAGGAACCGTTTACTCCGTCCAGATGGGTGTAGCCCCATTTTTTGAATGCGTCATAGGCCTGAGGGCTGCCGCCGGCGTGGACAAAGATGGCGTCCATGCCGTAGGCCAAGGAGACATAGTAGTCCCGGGTGGAGCGGACGGAGCCCAGGTCGCCCACACCGTCCAGATTTTGGAATACCGCCATCATGCGGGTGATCCCGCCTTCGGCCGGCATCTCATAGATGATGTCCGCCTGAGAAACGCCCAGCTGGGGCAGGGCCTTTTTCAGGTTGTTCAGCATAATCGCGACGGGGCGGTCGCCGCTGATGTCAGTGGAGATCCCTTCTCCGGTCAGGGGATTTCGATAGGGGAGATCGGGCGGCTGTTCCGGTGCTTCGGGAGGAGGATCGGGGATCTCCGAAGCAGAGCTTGAAGAGCCGGAAGAGGCGGAGCCGCTGGCGGCGCTCTGAGATGGGTCATCCTTTTTGCCGCAGGCGGGCAGAGTGAACAGCAGGGCCGCGGCCAAGGCGGCGGAAAGCAGACGTTTTTTCAGCATTGGTGGACCTCCCCTTTATGCTTGTTAATTCTATCATAACGAAAAGGGGGAGTTCCGTCAACGAAAAGGCACTGCCCGAAATGACAAAAACAGACCTGATTTTTCTGCTTGACAGGCGGCCTGTGCCGTGCTATACTTAATAAGCTTCAAGAAGACCGGAGCCACCCTTTGCCGGAGTGGCGGAATTGGCAGACGCCCGGGACTTAAAATCCCGTGGGAGTAATC
>CAJMQD010000205.1 GCA_905215425.1 uncultured bacterium | reverse complement strand
CGGAGCGCATCCGCACCGATACGCTCCGTTAACTGTCTTACGAACGCCCCGCTAAAGTCTGGGAGTGTTTTGCCTTTTATGCCTCGATTTGCCCCAGCACTTCCCCGATGGGGGCCGCGATGATCAGATCCGCCCTCTGGTCGTAGGGGGTGGGGCTCTTGTTGATGAGCACCAGCCGTCCGCCCCGGTAGTAGTCCAGCAGCCCCGCCGCCGGATAGACCGCCAGAGAGGTGCCCCCCACGATCATCAGGTCGGCGCCCCGGATGTCCTGAATGGCGCCCCGCAGGGTGTCAGCGTTCAGCTGTTCCTCATACAGCACCACGTCGGGCTTGATGATCCCGCCGCAGGCACAGTGGGGCACCCCCTCGCTGTGGAGGATGTCCTCCATGGTGTACCCCCTGCCGCACTTCATGCAGTAGTTGCGCAGGACGGAGCCGTGAAGCTCCCACACCCGCTGGGAGCCCGCCGCCTGATGCAGCCCGTCGATATTCTGGGTGACCACGCTTTTCAGCTTTCCCGCTCTCTCCAGCTGGGCCAGCTTTTTGTGGGCCGCGTTGGGCTTGGCCCAGGGACACAGCATCTTGTCCCGGTAAAACCGGAAAAATTCCTCCGGCATCCGCTGAAAAAAGGTGTGGCTCAATATCTCCTCTGGCGGCCACCGGTACTTCTGATTGTACAGCCCGTCCACACTGCGGAAGTCGGGGATGCCGCTCTCGGTGGACACCCCGGCCCCGCCGAAGAATACAATGGATTTGCTGTCGTGGATCCAGTTTTGCAGCGTCATGATTTGATCCGTCATAGAGATCAGCTCCTTTTCTTCCAGTATACCACTCCTCCGCCGACAGGAAAAGCCCCGCCAATGCCATTAAGTTAAGAAAAACCTGTCATTCCGAGGCAGTGACCGACGTCACTGCCGTTGGAATCCACATCTAAAACGTTAGAAAAGGCGGATTGCCGCGCCAGTCTGCGGACTGGCGCGCAATGACAAAGCCCTTAGCTTAATGACATTGAAAGCCCCGCTGGACTTTTCTCTCTTTTTCCGGTAAACTGTACCAGGAAAAGGAGTTGAACCCTATGGAGACCATCGCCCAGACCCTGGCCCGAGAGCTGGGGGTCAAGGAAGAGTATGTGAATAATGTGGTCGCCCTCATTGACGAGGGCAACACCATCCCCTTTATCGCCCGCTACCGGAAGGAGCTCCACGGCAGCATGGATGACCAGGTGCTGCGCACCCTGGCCGACCGGCTGGATTATCTGCGTGGCCTTGAGGAGCGGAAGCAGGCAGTAAAAAAGGCCATTGAGGAGCAGGGCAAGCTCACCGACGAGCTGGCCGCCGCCCTGGACGCCGCCGCCACCCTGGCAGAGGTGGAGGACCTGTACCGCCCCTATAAGCAGAAGCGCCGCACCCGGGCCACCATTGCCCGGGAAAAGGGGCTGGAGCCCCTGGCCCGGCTGCTGTTTGACCAGGCTCCCGCCTGCCCCGCCCCAGAGGAGGCTGCCCGGGAGTATCTGGACCCGGAGAAAGGCGTGGAGACCGCAGCCGACGCCCTCCAGGGGGCCAACGACATCGTGGCCGAGTGGATCAGCGACGACGCGGATATCCGCAAGAGCCTGCGGGAGCTGCTGCTGCGCCGGGGAAAGCTGACCTCTAAGGCTGCCACAGAGGAGGACAGCGTCTACCGCCTGTACTACAACTTTACCCAGCCCCTGAACCGGCTGCAGGGTCATCAGATCCTGGCCATCAACCGGGGCGAGCGGGAGGAAAAGCTGTCCGTCGCCGTGGAGATAGACCGGGAGACCGCCCTGCCCGCCCTGCGCCGGGCGGTGGTGCGCCCCGGCTCCCCCTCCATGGAGTTTGTCAAGGCCGCCGCCGAGGACGCCTATGACCGGCTGATCTTCCCCTCTCTGGAGCGCGAGATCCGCAGCACCCTCACCGATTCCGCCAACGAGGGGGCCATCCACAACTTCGCCCTGAACCTGAAGCCTCTGCTGATGCAGCCCCCGGTGAAGGGCAAAGTGACCATGGGACTGGATCCTGGCTACCGCATGGGCTGCAAGGTGGCGGTGGTGGACGGCACAGGCAAGGTACTGGACACCGCTGTGGTCTACCCCACTTACGGCCAGCGGCAGAAGCAGGAGTGTATCGACCGGCTGGCTGCCCTCATCCGCAAGCACGGGGTGGAGCACATTGCCATCGGCAACGGCACCGCCAGCCGTGAGACAGAACAGATGACCGTGGAGCTGCTCCGCAAGGTGGGCGGCGGCGTGTCCTATATGATCGTCAGCGAGGCCGGGGCCTCCGTCTACTCCGCCAGCAAGCTGGCGGCGGAGGAGTTCCCCCAGTTCGACGTGAACCTGCGCTCGGCGGTGTCCATCGCCCGGAGATTGCAGGACCCCCTGGCCGAGCTGGTGAAAATCGACCCCAAGGCCATCGGCGTGGGCCAATATCAGCACGATATGCCCCAGAAGCGCCTGGACGAGACTCTGAACGGCGTGGTGGAGGACTGCGTCAACGCCGTTGGGGTGGATGCCAACACCGCCTCCCCCTCCCTGCTGCAGCGGGTGTCCGGACTGAACGGCACCACCGCCAGGAACATTGTCCTGTACCGGGAGGAGAACGGCCCCTTCACCGCCCGCACCCAGCTGAAAAAGGTGTCTAAGCTGGGCCCCAAGGCCTTCGAGCAGTGTGCCGGCTTCCTGCGCATCTCGGAGAGCAAGTCCATTCTGGACAACACCGGGGTCCACCCGGAGAGCTATAAGGCCGCCGAGGCCCTTCTGGCCCAGTGCGGCTACACTCTGGCCGATGTAAAAGCCGGGGCCATCTCCGGACTGAAAGATAAGGCGGAGTCCATCGGCTATCAGGTTCTGGCCCAGAGCTGCGGCGCCGGCGCCCCCCCTCTGGCGGCCCTTGTGAAGGAGCTGATGAAGCCCGGCCGGGACCCCCGAGATGAGCTGCCGCCCTCCATCCTGCGCACCGACATCCTAGAGGCCAAGGACCTGAAGCCGGGCATGGAGCTGCAGGGCACGGTGCGCAACGTCATCGACTTCGGCGTGTTCGTGGACATCGGCGTCCACCAGGACGGTCTGGTCCACATCTCC
>CAJMQD010000204.1 GCA_905215425.1 uncultured bacterium | reverse complement strand
GCCCGCGCCGAACAAATTTAGACCGTTTTCCAAACGTGCGCCCCGGGTCCGGAAATCATAGGGGGCGGAGCCCCCGGGAACCCAACCACGACCCAAGGTCGTGGTTGGGAGAGGACGAGCAAGGGAGCGTACGAGGAATGCCCACGCCTGGGCGTTCCGAGTGAAGCGTACTTTGTGAGGACGACGGCCCGGGGATCTTTGGGTACTTTCCATCCATGGAAAGTACCTCGCCCGGGGGCGAAATATCTCCCGTCCTTCTACCGTCAGTCCCCTCATCAGTCTCGCTTCGCTCGACAGCTTCCCCCCTGAGGGGGGAGACAATAAAACACATCTGCAAAGCCTTCCCCACTCAGGGGGGAAGGTGGCCCGCAGGGCCGGATGAGGGGGCTTTGCGGCGAGCCGCTTTTACGTGGCCCGATGAGGGCATCGGGCCCTACATGGTGCGAGGAACGAAGCAACCGAAGCCGAAAAGGCAAGGCGCACGAGAGGCGCAATGTGGAAAAAGAGGGGCACCTGATTTGACTGGCACGAGCGGCAGCGGGCGGAGGACGGAACGGCCCCAAGTTCATGCCCGCGCCGAACAAATTTAGACCGTTTTCCAAACGTGCGCCCCGGGTCCGGAAATCATAGGGGGCGGAGCCCCCGGGAACCCAACCACGACCCAAGGTCGTGGTTGGGAGAGGACGAGCAAGGGAGCGTACGAGGAATGCCCACGCCTGGGCGTTCCGAGTGAAGCGTACTTTGTGAGGACGACGGCCCGGGGATCTTTGGGTACTTTCCATCCATGGAAAGTACCTCGCCCGGGGGCGAAATATCCCCCGTCCTTCGTCAAAAGTCGGGACTACGGGACGGGCAAAAGGCAAACTTCAAGTGGCGCGCCGGGTCGTCGCGCCCTACGGCGGGCCGCCCCTATGACCCCCGGACCCTGCATGGTGTGGGCAACGAATCCAATGGGGCCCCGCAAAGCCGAAGGCTTTGTTGGGGAGAGGAGAAGCCGCAAAGTGAGCGAGCTTTCGCCTTTCAGGCGGAAGCGAGGGATACGGCGCAGGCGACGACGATGTAGGGGTGGATATCATCCGCCCACCGGGGATCACAGGGGCGGAGCTCCGGGACCCATTTAAATCCTAACGGCGGGGCCTGTCGCTGTCTTCCCCAGAAAAAAGCCCCAAAACCGCATTCCGGTCTTGCAATCTATTGGGGTTGATGATAAAATGTCATAAAATCATACAAAGAGAGGAGCTTCTCCTGTGAACGAATTTCTCCGCACCTGTCTGATCGTCTGTCCCCTGGTCTTTTTGGCCGGATTTGTAGGGGGCGTTGCCGGAGGCGCCGGCATCATCTCTCTGCCCGCTTACCTGATGGCGGGCATCCCCACCCATCTGGCTGTGGGTACCAACAAAGTGGTCAACGGCACCGGCATGGTGGCCGCCACCGTGAAGTTCCTGCGCAGCGGTAAGGTGAACCTGAAGGTATCTCTTATCGCCTGTATCTCCAGCGTCTTGGCCTCCGGCGTGGGCACCAAGATCGCCGCCGGACTGCCCGAGGATGTCTATAAAATCATCCTGGTCATCGCCCTGCCCATTGTGGCGGTGTTCCTGGTGGTGAAGCACGACTTCGGCGAGGACGGCTCCCATAAGGAGCTGACCCCCACCCAGGAGATCGTGCTGCCCCTGTGCATCGGCCTGGGCGGCGGCCTGTATGAGGGCGTGATCGGCGCCGGAGCGGGCACCTTCATGCTGATGGCCTTCACCGCCTTTATGGGCATGGACATGATCTCCGCCGCCGCCTGCACCAACGTGGTGAACTTTGCCGCCATGGTTTCCGCTATCTTTGTGTGGATCCTGGAGGGCAAGGTGTGGTGGGCCCTGGCCGTGCCCGCCGTTATTTGCAGCCTGGTGGGCAACTACTGCGGCGTGCGCTACGCCCTGGCCGGCGGCAGCAAGCGGGTGAAGAACATGATGTTCGTGGTGCTGGGCCTGCTGTTTATCAAAATGGCCTTCGACCTGTTTGCCTGATCAAATTTTTACACAGCTCCAGCAGAGGCCCGGACGCCGTCGGTGTCCGGGCCTCTGCTGTATCCGGGGGGGAAACGGCCGATTCAGCAATTCTTGCAGCCGGCATAAAAGCGTGGTACTATGGGAGTAAATCAACAGAGCAAACGTCGAAGGGGGGCGAGGACAACATGAAAATCAGAAGGGCAGAGGAAAAAGACATTCCGAACATGATGGAGCTGTTGGGGCAGGTGCTTCAGATTCATGCGGAGATAAGGCCGGATATTTTTATTCCCGGTACGACAAAATATACCGTTGATGAATTGGCGGCGCTGTTAAAAAATGAGGAAAAGCCGATCTATGTTGCGGTGGACGGGGAAGATGCGTGTGTAGGATACGCGTTCTGCCAGAAGAAGGAACAGCCGTTTTCAAATAATATGGTGCAGTTCAAGTCCCTCTTTATCGATGATCTATGCGTCGACCGGCGGCTGCGGGGACAACAGATCGGAGAATGTCTGTTTGAGCATGTGAAGCAGGAGGCGAAGAAAATGGGGTGCTATGAAGTGACGCTGAATGTGTGGGCGGGGAACATTTCGGCAGAGAAATTCTATGAAAAGATGGGAATGAAAACCAAGGAGAGACAAATGGAATATATCCTGTGAGCGGGCGAAGGATCCCGTTTTCACAAAGAACAGGAGGCGACACATGAAACTGAAGGTAGCCAGTCCCAAAACCCTGTTGGCAGCTTTGCTGGACGTTGGCATCATTATTTACAAGATAATCAACTTTGAGGACATATTCGACCTGCTGTGGATCGCCCTCTTTGGCCATCTGCTGGTCAAGGGGCTGCGCGTGGCCTTTTCCCAGGAGGCCTATGACGAGGATGTGAGGCGGGCGTATCAGGGTCGGGCGCTGTACCTGGACCTGTTCGGAAAATTTGCCTTTATTGCCGTGGATGTCCCTGTCATTTCCCTTGTTTTGGCGCTCCCGCTGGCGGGCCTCTGCCCGGGCAGTGCAGTGCGTGACATTATGCTGTGGGCGCTGCTGCTGTTTGCGGGCGGGTATGCGGTCTGGTTCGTGTGGTACACCGCAAAGCACAAGCGGCTGCGCA
>CAJMQD010000203.1 GCA_905215425.1 uncultured bacterium | reverse complement strand
GTATTCTCAAAGAGGAATATCTGCCCGATTGGGCGAAGGAAAAGCTGGAGCAGCTGCGGCCATCGGCCCAGGAACCCCAGCTTTCGATGTGAAGGGAGGATTTATATGAAAAGACAAATCGGCGCGCTGCTGGCCTGCACCCTGATGCTTTCTATGGGGACAACCGCGTTTGCCCAGGAGTCTCAGACCGTGGTGGGGACCGGAGAAAACGGAGAAACCAGCATCACTATTACCGATATTACACCCAGAGAGGAGAAGAAAGATGAAACGGAAACCCGATTTCAGACAGGGGGCTGCTACCCCATCCAAGTACAGACCCTGCAGGACGGCGATACCCAGCTGCTGGTCAAAACCTTCCTTGTGCCGCAGGATACAGACCCCCAGACGCTCCTCGAGGAAGGGCTGATCCGCCGGGGGATCTCCTATCAGGTTTCCGATATCCTCTGCCGGGAACTGCCCGGTGAGACGGAACGAAAGGAGGTGTCCAAGACAGTAACCACATCGGCAGAAACGGATGAGAGCGAGGAGCTGCTTTCCCTGCTCTCTCCCACACTGGAGTACAGTGAGGATGGATTTACCGGGACGCTGACCCTGGATCAGAATTCGATCCGCTCCAAAGCCGATGGAACCCAGAGTTATGCCTATACCCTGAAGGACACCCGGGAATATACCGGACTTGACCGGAACGACCCCTACTATATTCCCAAGACAGCGGAGAAAAATGGTGTGACACTGTCTCTGGCAGATGTCCAGTGGACCCCTATGGCCAGCGCCGCTGACAACAGCGAGGTTCCCTCCCTTTTTCGAGCCACAGCGGTCTATACCGGGACCGCCTGGGGCAGCAAAGCAGACGGATACCTTGTGAGCGCGGACTATACCGGGGAGGCGACCCGCACTACGCAGGGCAGCAAGATGGTGAGCATCGTCTATGAGGAAGTTCCCTCTGCCGGCCTGTTTTCCGTCAGCGGCAGTCCGATCAACTGGCGGGGTGTCCTGGTCCTTCTCCTGGGGATCGGCGCGACAGCCGGCGCTGTGTATGGAATGATCTGGCTGATTCAGCGAGGAAAGGAGTCCATGAAGGAACGCGAGAAGGCCCGCAGGCAGAACGACCCCTACAGCGGGCGTCCGCCAATGGATCTGCCGGATCTGCTCGATGAAATGGATCGCGGATTGGAGGATGATGAGCGATGAAAGAATGGATGAAGAATCTTTGGAACCAGTCCGGCAAGTGGTTCCTGCTGCTGAATCAGGTGTGCGAATACGCCGGACAGCTGTTGAAGGACGCTGCCGGGCAGGAGGTCTATCTGGGCGGCACCACCCAGCTGCTGAAATTCCCGGAGTACCGGGACGCCGACAAGGATCGTGACCTGATGACCTTCATGGTGGACAACAAGCAGAACCTTCCGGTGCCGTCAGGCAACGCCCCGGTGCAGATCCTCATCGGGCCGGAGAATGTGGATGCCGCTCTGAAGGAGAGCAGCGTGGTCATTGCCAGCTATGATATCGGTGACGGTATGCGTGGGCTGGTAGGGGTGGTAGGTCCCACCCGCATGGACTATGCATCCGTGGCGGCCCGGCTTACCTGCTTTGCCGAGAGCCTGAGTCATATGTTTGAAAAGCGGCAGCTGCCGCCTACCAAGGAGGAACAGTCATGAGCGAGAAGGAAAAGAAGAACGCCCCTCAGGAGGAGCAGCCGCAGGCCAACACCACTCCGGAAACGGAGCAGGCTGCGGAAGAGACCGTCGAGGAGGAAACCTTTACCGTCACCCGTGAGCAGATGGAGCAGATGGAGCAGCTGGCCAAGATGGTCAGCGATGCCAGCGACAAGTATCTGCGTCTGGCGGCGGAATACGACAACTACCGCAAGCGCACCACCAAGGAAAAGGAAAATACCTACGCCGATGCCAAGGCGGACACCGTCAAGGAGTTTCTGGGGGTGCTGGATAACCTGGAGCGTGGCCTTGCCCAGTTTGACGAGGGCGACCCCCACCGCCAGGGCATGGAGCTGATCTGTCGGCAGTTTCTGGCAGTGCTGGAGAAGCTGGGTGTCACCCGCATCGAGGCACAGGGCCAGCCCTTCGATCCTCAGAAGCACGATGCCGTGATGCACGTGGAGGACGAGAACGTCGGTGAGAACACCGTGGTGGAGGTACTTCAGCAGGGCTACCAGCTGGGTGACAAGATCCTCCGGTTCGCCATGGTCAAGGTAGCCAACTGAAAGGAGAAGCGTCATGGAGAGAAAGAGACTGTATCGTAACGTCAACGATAAAATGCTGTGCGGCGTGTGCTCCGGCCTTGCCGACTACTTCAACATCGACCCCACGCTGGTGCGTCTGGCTTGGGTGCTGCTGGGCTTCATGGGCGGCAGCGGCCTGCTGGCCTATATCATCGCTTCCATCGTGATCCCCGTGGACCCGGACCAGCAGTAACGATCCGTAAAAAATCAATCTATATATATCTTATCAGGAGGCAATCATTATGTCTAAAGTTATCGGTATCGACCTTGGTACGACCAATTCCTGCGTCGCCGTCATGGAGGGCGGCGAGGCTGTTGTGATCCCCAACGCAGAGGGCAACCGCACCACCCCGTCCGTGGTGGCCTTCAGCAAGAGCGGCGAGCGTATGGTGGGCCAGACGGCAAAGCGTCAGGCCATCACCAATCCTGACCGCACCATCGCTTCCATCAAGCGTGAGATGGGCTCTGACCACCGTGTGAACATCGATGGCAAGAGCTACACCCCGCAGGAGATCAGCGCCATGATCCTGCAGAAGCTGAAGAGCGACGCCGAGGCCTATCTGGGCCAGCCCGTCACCGAAGCTGTCATCACCGTCCCCGCCTACTTCACCGACGCCCAGCGTCAGGCCACCAAGGACGCCGGCAAGATCGCCGGTCTCGATGTCAAGCGTATCATCAACGAGCCCACCGCCGCCGCTCTGGCCTACGGTGTGGATAAGGAGCAGACCCAGAAGATCATGGTCTACGATCTGGGCGGCGGCACCTTCGATGTCTCCATTCTGGAGATCGACGACGGCGTCATCGAGGTGCTGGCCACCGCCGGCAACAACCGTCTGGGCGGCGACGACTTCGACCAGTGCATCATGAAGTATCTG
>CAJMQD010000202.1 GCA_905215425.1 uncultured bacterium | reverse complement strand
AGTGTGGCTCTCCTCCAGACAGCAGTATCGGGTCTCGATCCCGGTGCGGGAGACGATCCACAGGTCGTTGGAGTCCACCATGCGGGACAGATCCTCGTTGGTCACGACCCGCTGGGGCAGACTGCGGCCGGTGCCGCGCAGCTTGATCCCGTTCATGGTTCCTCCTTCCCGGAGCCCATGCGCCGGAATTTTTCATATCTCTGTCGGATCAGGGTGGTGCTGTTTTCCCGGGTGAGGCCCGCCAGTTGGCGGCGCAGAGCCCGGTCCACTGCCATCATCGTCTGGGCGGGGGCGGTGTGGGCGCCGCCGGCAGGCTCCGGGATCACACCGTCTACCACGCCCAGGTCCAGCAGTTCCCGGGCGGTGAGCTTCATCAGTCCTGCGGCCTCTCCGGCCCGCTGGGCGTCTTTCCACAGGATGGAGGCGAAGCCCTCGGGGGAGAGGATGGCATATACCGCGTTTTCCAGCATGAGCACCCGGTCGGCCACGGCCAGGGCCAGGGCCCCGCCGCTGTTGCCCTCACCGGTGATCACTGCCACGGTAGGTACGGTCAGGCGGCTCATGGCGGCCAGACTGCGGGCGATGGCCTCTCCCTGCCCGTGTTCCTCCGCCTGGAGCCCGGGATAGGCGCCGGAGGTGTCGATCAGCGTGATGACGGGGCGGTGAAATTTTTCCGCTTGTTCCATCAGACGCAGGGCTTTGCGATAGCCCTCCGGTCCGGGCATCCCGAAGTTACAGGCCAGATTTTCCTCTAAGGTCCTGCCCTTTCGGGTGCCGATCACCGTTACGGGCTGATCATGGAAGAAGGCCACGCCGCCCAGAATGGCGGCGTCCTCGCCGCAGGAGCGGTCCCCCCGCTGTTCAAAGAAATCTGTAAACAGACTGTTGATATAGTCCGTGATATTGGGCCGCTGGGGGTGGCGGGCCAGGGCCACCCGCTCAGCGGCTGTCAGGTTAGCCATGGTGGCCTCCTTTCCCGTGGAGCCGCAGCAGAGCGGCCAGGGTGCCGCGCATCTGGCTGCGGGGCACCACTGCGTCTACAAAGCCGTGCTCCATCTGAAACTCTGCCCGCTGAAAGCCCTCCGGCAGGGTCTGGCCGATGGTCTGTTGGATCACCCGAGGGCCGGCAAAACCGATCAAGGCCCCGGGTTCGGCCAGGATGATGTCCCCCAGAGAGGCGAAGCTGGCCGTTACCCCGCCGGTGGTGGGGTCGGTGAGGACAGAGATATACAGCAGCCCTTTTTGCGAGAACCGGGCTATGGCGGCGCTGGTCTTGGCCATTTGCATCAGGGACAGGATACCCTCCTGCATCCGGGCGCCGCCGCTGGCGGCAAAGAGGATGAGGGGGAGTTTATTCTTCATGGCGTACTCAATGGCCAGCGTCAGTTTTTCCCCCACAGCGGCGCTCATGCTGCCCATAAGAAAGCGGCTGTCCATCACACCCACCACGCATTTGTTCCCCCCAATGGTGCCCACGGCGGTGACCACCGCTTCGGTCAAGCCCGTTCTGTGCTGGGCGGAGGCGAGCTTTGCGATATAACCGGGGAAGTCCAGAGGGTCGGTGGAGGAGAGCCGTCCGTTCAGCTCCCGAAAGCTGCCGGAATCCAGCACTGTGCTCAGCCGATAATAGGCGCCGATGGGGAAGTGGTAGCCGCACAGAGGACAGACAGACAGCCCTGCGGCCACCGCTTTCTTTTCGCTCTCCTTCCCGCATTTGGGACAGCATGTCAGCCGGTCGCCGGGGATATAGTTGTCCCGTGTGGCTTTCATGGCCAACAGGCGGGCGCGCCGTTTGGAAAAAATGTTGTTCATGTGTTACCTCGATAGCCGTCTACCTGGCGGCTGAATTCCAGCAGGGAGTCCAGGTTCTGGTCCAGAAAAGCTGTGGTACAGCTGCCCCGGACAAAGGCGGGGTGGAACAGAATTTCGTAGGACAGCTCACTGTTGGTGGGAAAGCCCTCCAGCGTGAATTCCTCCAGGCAGCGGCGCATCTTCTTGATGGCCTCCAGCCGGGTGGGGGCGTGGACCAACAGCTTGGCCGCCAGGGAATCGTAGTAGGGGGAGAGGGCACAGCCGTTATACAGGGCGGAGTCCACCCGCACACCGGCGCCGCCGGGGAAGTGGAGAAACTCCACCTTTCCCGGGCAGGGGCGGAAGTCTGCCGCCGGGTCCTCGGCATTGACCCGGCACTCGATTGCGTGCCCGGTCAGGCGGATGTTTTCCTGCTTTAAGTCCAAAGACAGGCCGGAGGCGATCCGCAGCTGCTGCCGCACCAGGTCCACGCCGGTGACCAATTCTGTCACGCCGTGTTCCACCTGGATGCGGGTGTTCATCTCCATGAAGTAGAAGTGCTCCCCGTCGGCGTCCAGCAGAAATTCCACGGTCCCAGCCCCTTCGTAGCCCACGGCCCGGGCTGCGTCTACGGCGGCCCGACCCATTTGCTCCCGCAGGGCCGGGGTAAGACACCGGGCCGGGGCCTCTTCGATCAGCTTCTGGTTGCGCCGCTGGACAGAGCAGTCCCGGTCCCCCAGGTGGACCACATTTCCGTGGCGGTCGGCCAAAATCTGAAATTCGATGTGGCGGGGGGCCAAAACCAGCTTTTCCAAATACATCTCGTCATTGCCGAAGCAGGTCTCCGCTTCCGCCTTGGCCTGTTCCAGCGCCTCGGGCAGCTCTGCCGGACCGCTGCACCGCCGGATCCCCCGGCCGCCGCCGCCGGCGCTGGCTTTCAAAAGAACGGGATAGCCCACCTGCTCTGCCGCGGCCAGGGCCTCATCCACGGAGCGCACCGGGCCGTCAGAACCGGGGGTGACCGGGATACCCGCCCCCTTCATCAGGTCGCGGGCGGCAGATTTGGCGCCCGCTTTTCGGATGGTATCCCCCCTGGGGCCGATGAAGGTGAGGCCGGCCTGGACACAGGCGTCGGCAAAGTCGGCGTTTTCCGACAGAAAACCGTAACCGGGGTGCAGGCCGTCACAGCCCGTCAGCTTGGCCGCCGTCAGCAGGGCCTCCTGGTTCAAATAGCTGTCCGCCGCTTTGGCGGGGCCGATGCAGATAGACTGCGTGGCCAGCTGGGTGTGCAGGGCCTCCCGGTCCTCGGTGGAGTAGACGGCGACCGTC
>CAJMQD010000201.1 GCA_905215425.1 uncultured bacterium | reverse complement strand
CCGAGGAAAATAAGCTGCACCTGTGCCACCAGTTTACGGTGGATGACCTGCACTTCTTAAAGCGGGGCGGCCGGATCTCGGCTACGACGGCGGCGGTGGGCTCTATGCTGAAGATCAAGCCTGTGCTCCATGTGAACAACGAGGGCAAGCTGGTGAATATCGGCAAAGCACGGGGGCGGAAGGCATCCCTGAACACGCTGGTAGACCGCATGGAGGCGACCGCCGTGAACCCCGGGGAGCAGACGGTGTTCATCAGCCACGGCGACAGTCTGGAGGACGCCCAGTATGTGGCCCGGCTGGTGAGTGAGCGCATGGGCGTAAAGGATATTCGAATCAACTATGTGGGGCCTGTGATCGGCGCCCACTCCGGCCCCGGCACGCTGGCCCTGTTCTATCTGGGCACAGAGCGCTGAGACGGAATCAAGAACAGGAGGCACGCCGCAGTGGAGGACGTGAAGTGGTTAGAAATCGCCATCAATACCTCGGCCGCTCAGCTGGATGCGGTGACCGCCAAATTGGCGGCCAACGGCATGGACAGCATTGTGCTTGAGGAGGAGGGCGAATTCCGGCAGTTTTTGGAGCAGAACCGCCAGTATTGGGATTATGTGGACGATGAACTGCTGGAGAAGATGAAGGGCGTGGCCCGGGTGAAGTTCTACGTCACCGACGACGAGGACGGACACGCCCAACTGGCCCGGTATACCCAGGGGCTGGACTGTGAATACAGCCAGACGGTGCTGGGGGAAACAGACTGGGCTTACAGCTGGCAGAAATACTATAAGCCGTTGGCCATTGGAGCGCGGCTGTATGTAGTGCCCCAGTGGGAGAAGGATCAGGCTGTGCCCCAGGGGCGCGTCCCCCTGTATCTGAACCCGGGGCTGACCTTCGGTACGGGATCTCACGCCTCCACCCAGCTGTGTCTGGAGGGGGTGGAGGAGCACACGACGGCCGGCTGCTCTGTGCTGGATCTGGGCTGCGGCAGCGGAATTCTGTCCATTGCCGCCCTGGTGCTGGGGGCCGGCTATGCGGCCGCTGTGGACATCGACCCCAAAGCGGTGGGCGTGGCCTATGAGAACGCCGAGCTGAACGGCGTGGACCGCAGCATCTATGATGTGTGTGCCGGAGATGTGATCGGAGACGACACACTGGCCGCCCAATTGGGGCAGCGGAGGTATGACCTGGTGCTGGCCAATATCGTGGCCGACGTGATCATCCCTCTGTCCGCCCGGGTGCCCCGGCTGTTGGCGAAGGACGGGGTGTTCCTGTGTTCCGGCATCATTGATACCCGCGCGGACGAGGTGGCCGCCGCTCTGGCGGGCCACGGACTGACCGTGACGAAAAAGCGGGAGAAGAACGGCTGGGTGGCCTTAGAGGCCAGACTGAGCTGAATGCGGTTATTTTGAAGGAAGAGGGGAAGACTATGGATCGGGCAATCGTTGTCCACCCGAAGTTTCAGTCAGGACGGCGGATCATCGCGGTGAGCGATATTCACGGGAATCTGCCCTTCTTCCGAAGCTTAATGGAGCAGATCAGGCTGACCCCGCAGGACATTCTGGTGTTGGTGGGCGATGTGCTGGAAAAGGGCCGGGAGAGTCTGGCCCTGCTGCGCCATGTGATGGAGCTGTCCCGGACCTATACAGTCTACTATATCTGCGGAAACTGCGATGGTCTGGTTCTGCGCTTTTTTGAAACGGATGAGCTGGACGACCGATTCTTCTCCTCCTATCTGCCCCAACACCCGGAGTCCTGCCTGCGGCAAATGGCCCGGGAGAAGGGCTTTGACCAGACGGAGGATCTGCCCCGGCTGCGCCGGGATCTGCGGGCGGCCTTTCCGGAGGAGTGGGCTTTTTTACAGGCTATGCCCACGGTGGTGGAGACGGAGCATCTGGTCTTTGTCCACGGTGGAGTGCCGTCCCTTCATGGGATGGAGAACCTGAACCGCTGGAAGTGCATGAAAAATGACGATTTTCTGGATCAGGGTTACTCCTTTGATAAGTGGGTGATCGTGGGGCAATGGCCTGTTACCCTGTATAATCCCCACATACCCTCCGCCGCACCGCTGCTTGAACGGGAGAGGAAAATCATCTCCATCGACGGCGGCTGTGTGCTGAAGCTGGACGGACAGCTGAATGCGCTCATCCTTCCGGATGAGGCGTCGGAGGAGTTTACATGGCAGGCCTACGACGGGCTGCCCGTGGTCACGGCGCTGGATCCCCAGCAGGCCAGTACCGATTCTGTCAATGTCCGCTGGGGCCGCAGCACGTTGGAGCTGATAGAGCGGGGGGCGGAGACCTCCCTGTGCCGCCATGTGGAGACAGGCCGGGTCCTGCCCATTCTGAACAGCTATTTGCGGCATACCGGCGACCGGCTGTGGTGCGAGGATTCCACCGATTACGCCCTTCCTGTGGCCCCTGGGGACAAGCTGGCCCTGGTGGCCCGGACCAGCTCCGCCTGTCTGTGCAAAAAGAACGGCGTGACGGGCTGGTATTATGCGCGCGTTGCCGGGCCGGCCGTACAACCTGAACCAAGAGAGAAATAAAGATAAGGATATTAGAGCAATTATGTTAGATTTTAAACCCCTGTGTTTAGAGGACCTGCCTCGGCTGCGGCCCTATTTCAAGTACAGCGGCAGCCGCATCTGTGACACCACCCCCGGGGCGGTTTTCCTTTGGCGGGAGCTGTTTCGGACAGAGTGGGCCATCTATGATGGGTCCCTGTATTTTAAGGTAAACTATCCCGGGAAGGGCGACACATTCCCGATGCCGCTGGGAGGCGGCCGGCCGGAGCATTACCGGCAGATTGCGGAGTATTGCCGGCGGCGGAATATGACGATGCACGTCTACCCTGTCCCCAAGGATGAGCTGGACCGCCTTCAGGAGTTCTTCCCTAAAAGTACGGCGGAGGCTGACCGGGACGCCTTCGATTACCTGTATCGGGCAGAGGACCTGATGTATTTCAAGGGAAAGAAGCTCAGCGGCCAGCGCAACCATGTGAACAAGTTTTTAAAGACCTATGGCAGCTGGACCTTCCGCACCATGACCCAGGCAGATATCCCCCAGGTGAAGGCATTTTTGGACCGCTACGCCGCCCGGTGGGACAAGGCCGCCGCCTCCTTCCACGAGGACATCGCCAAGACC
>CAJMQD010000200.1 GCA_905215425.1 uncultured bacterium | reverse complement strand
AGCTCCTCCGGTGTATAAAGCTCCAGCCGCAGGGTGACGCCGAACCGATCCCGCCAGGGAGCGGACAGCTGGCCCGCCCGGGTGGTGGCCCCAATCAAAGTGAATTTAGGCAGGTCCAGCCGCACAGAGTTGGCGCTGGGGCCCTTGCCGATGATAATATCAATGGCAAAGTCCTCCATCGCAGGGTAGAGCACCTCCTCCACCTGGCGGTTCAGGCGGTGGATCTCATCCACAAAGAGAATATCGTTCTCGTTCAGGTTGGTCAGCAGGGCTGCCAGATCTCCCGCCTTCTCGATGGCCGGGCCGGAGGTAATGCGAACATTTACCCCCATCTCATTGGCAATGATACCGGACAGCGTGGTTTTTCCCAAGCCCGGAGGGCCGTGGAGCAGCACATGGTCCAGGGGCTCATGGCGCATTTTTGCCGCCTGGATAAATACCTCCAGGTTGCCCTTGGCCTTCTCCTGACCGATGTACTCCCGCAGCGTTTTGGGGCGCAGAGAATACTCGTTTTCATCCTCGCGGGTCAGCGAGGTCGTCACCAGAGGCTCTTCCAGCTCCTCCGGATCAAATTCCGTATTGGAAAAATCAATAGACATTCGGTCACTTCCCCATGCGTAGTCGGCCTTAGCCCTTCATCATCTTTTTCAGGGCCGCCTTAATGATCTGCTCCAAGGTCAGGCCGTCCAGATCGATCCCCTTCAAGGCCAGGTTGATCTCCCCCTGGGAGTAACCCAGCACCGCCAAAGCTGCCGAGGCCTCAGACAGCTTGTTCTCCGGAATGACGGTGACGCCGGAACCGCCGTAGCGCTCCCCTGCCCCGGTGATGGTCTGCCCCTTAGCCAGCTTATCCTTCAGCTCCAGGATCACCCGCTGGGCGATTTTCTTTCCGATCCCCTGGGCGCAGGTCAGCGCCTTTTCGTCCCCTGTAATAATCGACAGCGCCAGATTGGCGGGGGTGCTGGCGGAGAGGATGGACAGGGCCGCCTTGGGGCCGACGCCCGAGACGGAGATCAGCTGCTGAAACAGATTCAGTTCCTCCTGGGTGGCAAAGCCGTACAGCTCCATGGCGTCCTCTCGCACGTTCAGATGTGTAAAGAGCTTCCCCTTTTCGCCCTTCTTCAGCGCTGAGATCGTATAGCTTGTAGTGCGGCAGGCGTAGCCCACCCCGCCGCAGTCGATCACGGCCATGTAGGGCTCGATATGGGCCACTGTGCCGGAGACATAGTAAAACATATCCGTTACCTCGTATCATACTTTTCGGGGTCAAAGACCCGCTCGGTATTCAGCAGACTGGTGGCCGCCCGACTATGACAGATGGCAAGGGCCAGGGCGTCAGCCGCATCATCCGGCCGGGGGATCTCCTTCATGCCCAGCAGGCGCTGGGTCATAAGCATGACCTGCTTTTTCTCCGCCCCGCCGTATCCAACTACGGCCTGCTTGACCTGCATCGGCGTATACTCAAAAATGGGTACGCCCAACTTTTCCGCCGCCAGCAGAATTACACCGCGGCCGTGGGCCACAGCGATACCCGTGGTGATATTTTTCGTGAAGAACAGCTCCTCCACCGCCATCTCGTCGGGATGGAAGGTGTGGATCAGTTCTTCCATATCGTTGGAAATCTGCAGCAGCCGATTGGACAGGGGGATGCCCGGCGGCGTGGTGATCACACCATATTGCAGCAGCGTATTCTTTCCCCGCTGCGCCTTCAGAACTCCGAAGCCGATGGTGGCCACTCCGGGATCAATGCCTAAAATGATCATGGCGTCTCCCCTCTTGCATAATAACACAAGATAACTATACCACACAATTTCGCCTGCGTAAATGAAGGAACGGAGAAAATTTTTATTCTTCTCCGCCCCCTTCTTGTTTTTTCCGGCCTGCGGGCTATAATGATGACAGAACTTTATCCCGCAAAACCGCCGCAAGTTATTCTGTAAAGGAGCCTGATTTGATGGACGCTACTGTCAATATCCCCTGGGAACTGATGGAACGCTTTGTCCCCGACGCCTTCCAGGCCGCCGGTCTGCCCCGCCGGGACGCCGAGCTGTGCGCCGATGTGCTGCTGGAGGCCGACCGCCGCGGGATCGCCACCCACGGCTGCAACCGACTGAAACCCATTTACATCGACCGCATTTTGGCCGGCCAGCAGAAGCCTGTCACGGAAATCGAGGTGTTGAAGGACACCCCCACCACCCTGGTACTGGACGCTCACAACGGCATGGGCATGGTGGCCAGCCGCTATATGATGGAGCAGCTCATCCGGAAAGCTAAGACCTGCGGCATGGCCGGGGGGTCCATCACCCATTCCACCCACTACGGTATTGCGGGCTACTGGGCCACCATGGCCAGCGCCGCCGGGTTGATTGGGATTACCGGCACCAACGCCCGGCCCTCTATTGCGCCCACCTTTGGGGTAGAGAATATGATGGGCACCAATCCTCTGGCCTTCGCCTTCCCCACAGATGAGGAGTTCCCCTTCTGTCTGGACTGCGCCACCTCCATCATCCAGCGGGGCAAGGTAGAGAAAGCAGTGCGGGAGGGCAAGCCCGTCCCGCCCGGGCTGGTGGTGGGAGAAAATGGCCAGACTATGACCGACTCCAAAGCCATTCTGGACGCATTGATCCGGGGCAGCGCCGCTCTGGCGCCTCTGGGCGGCATCGGCGAGGAGACCGGCGGCTATAAGGGCTATGGCCTTGCGGCGGTGGTGGAGATCCTGTCCGCTGCCCTGTGCGGCGGGCCCTTTATGAAGGGGCTGAACGGCCGGAAAGCAGACGGAAGTCCCGACGAGTTCCGTCTGAGCCATTTCTTCCTGGTGCTGGATCCGGAGGCCTTTATGGGGCTGGACACCTTCAAAAAAACTGCCGGCGACATTTGCCGTTCCCTTCGGGCCAGCAAAAAGGCCCCGGGGCAGGAGCGCATCTACACTGCGGGCGAAAAGGAGTGGCTCACCTGGCAGGCCCGGAAGGACACCGGTCTGCCCATAGGTGAAGCGGGACAGAAGGACTTTGCTGCCCTTCGTGACCGCTTCGGTCTCCCCTATCACTTCCCCTTCGAAGCATAACAGAAACGGCCGCCGGTTTAAACCGGCGGCCGTATTGAGGCTGTAACTGACTTACAGGTCGAGCAGACCCATG
>CAJMQD010000199.1 GCA_905215425.1 uncultured bacterium | reverse complement strand
GGCCGCTCCAACCTCAACGGCGGACGCTCCCGCCAGCATCAATTCCATCACATCCCGGGCACAGGTCACGCCGCCCACACCGATAATAGGGATGGATACCGCCTCATACACCTGATAGACCATCCGGACCGCCAGAGGGAAGATGGCCGGACCGGACATTCCGCCGGTTCCGTTAGCCAGAATGGGGCGGCGGGTCTTCAGATCCAAACGCATCCCCATCAGAGTGTTGATCAGGCTGACGCCATCGGCCCCCGCATCCTCGCAGGCCTTGGCGATGGACACGATGTCGGTGACATTGGGGCTGAGCTTCATATACACCGGCTTTTTCGTCACAGCCTTCACCGCCCGGGTCACCTCTGCGGCGGAGGCGGGACTGGTGCCAAAGGACATACCCCCATCGTGGACATTGGGGCAGCTGATGTTCACCTCCAGCAGCCCCACCTGTTCCTCCCGGTCCAGCAGAGCGCAGGTCTCGGCGTACTCCTCCACAGAGAAGCCGCTGACATTGGCGATCACTTTTTTATGAAAGCACTGCTTCAGGCGGGGCAGCTCCTCCGCAATCACCTTCTCTACTCCCGGGTTCTGCAAGCCCACGGAGTTCAGCATTCCGCTGCCGCACTCGGCAATGCGGGGCAGAGGGTTGCCAAACCGCGGCTGCCCCGTGGTGCCCTTAAAGGAAAAGCTTCCCAGGCAGTTGATGTCGTACAGCTCTGCGAATTCATAGCCGTAGCCAAAGGTCCCGCTGGCGGGGATCACCGGGTTGTCCAGCTGCCAGCCGCTGAGCGTTACATTGGTCTTTACCACAGCAGCTCCCCCCTTTCAAACACCGGGCCATCCTTGCAGATCCGCTTGTATCCGTTCTTTGTCTCCATAGAGCAGCCCATGCAGGCCCCGAAGCCGCAGCCCATGCGGGCCTCAAAGCTGAACTGTCCGTCCAGCTCCGTTTTGCTGTACAGCGCCTTCAGCATGGGCATAGGGCCGCAGGCGTACAGATAAGTGGCGTCCCCGGGCAGCGCATCGGTGACAAAGCCCTGCTTGCCGAAGCTGCCGTCCACTGTGGTCACCGCGGTGGGCACGTCCAGCTGCTCAAAGGGGCCGGTAAGGAATACCTCCCGCTCCGTGTTGAAGCCCAGCACCACGCTGGGATGGCAGCCGGCCTCCACCAGCTTCTGGGCCAGACCGTACAGAGGAGCCGCTCCCGCTCCGCCGCCCACCAGCAGGGGCCGCTCCCCCGCTTTCGTCACATCGAAGCCGTTGCCCAGTCCGGTCAGCAGATCCAGCCGCTCTCCGGCGGCCATGGCGCTCATCTGCTCCGTCCCTGTTCCTACTACTTTATAAATCAAGGTCAAGGTGTCCTCTGTCCAGCTGCACACCGAAATCGGCCGCCGGAGAAAGCGCCCCTCCAGGCGGAGATCCACAAACTGTCCCGGTCGGGTAATGGCGGAGGTATCCCCCGACAGCAGCATCAGCCAAGTGCCTTTGGCCAGTTCCGCATTCTGGAGCACTGTAAAGTTCCGCTGTTCCATTGCTTTCCTCTTTTCCTGCGCGCCCCGGCGGTTTTTCTCCGCCGGGGCTCTGTTCTGTTTTATTTTGCGTCGATGGTAGAGATCGACAGCGTCGTCTCCTCCAGCACGTCCAGCAGTACCCGCACGGTATCCAGAGAAGTGAAGGTGGTCACGCCGTTTTCCACCGCGCAGCGGCGAATGGATGCGCCATCCTTGGCGTGGGTCCCGGACTGGATGGACCGGGTATTGATGATATAGCTGACGTAGCCGGAACGGATGGAATCCAGGATCTCGTGGCTGCCCTCGCTGATCTTGCCCCGCACCCGGGTGCGGATGTTGTGGGACTTCAGATAGGCGGCGGTGCCGGCGGTGGCCTCGATATTGAAGCCCATCTCGTAGAACCGGCGCACCAGGGGCAGCGCCTCCGCCTTATCCTCGTCCGCCAGGGTCACCAGCACGGTGCCGTAGTTCTGCACATTCATGCCGGAAGCCTGCAGAGCCTTATACATAGCCCGGGGCAGCTTGTCATCGTAGCCGATGGCTTCACCGGTGGATTTCATCTCCGGAGACAGGTAGGCGTCCAGACCGCGGATCTTGGAGAAGGAGAATACGGGCACCTTTACATAGCGGCGCTTTTTCTCCTGGGGATACAGGTCGAAGATGCCCTGCTCCTTCAGGCTGGTGCCCAGGATCACGTTGGTGGCGATATCGGCCAGGGGGTAGCCCGTGGCCTTGGACAGGAAGGGCACCGTGCGGGAGGAGCGGGGGTTGACCTCGATGATGAACACATCGTCATTCTTGTCCACAATGAACTGGATGTTGTACAGACCCACGATGCCAATGCCCAGACCCAACTTCTTGGCGTAGGTCAGGATGGTGCCCTTCACCTTATCGGAGATGGAGAAGGAGGGATACACGCTGATGGAGTCGCCGGAGTGGACGCCGGTGCGCTCCACCAGCTCCATGATGCCGGGGACGAACACATCCCGTCCGTCACAGATAGCGTCCACCTCCACCTCACGGCCGGAGATATACTTGTCCACCAGCACGGGCTTGTCCTCGTCCACCTCCACGGCGGTCTTCAGGTAGCGGCGGAGCATATCGTCGTCGGCCACGATCTCCATGGCCCGGCCGCCCAGCACGAAGGAGGGGCGCACCAGCACAGGGTAGCCCACGGCGTGGGCCGCCTTCAGGCCGTCCTCGATGTTGGTCACCGCAGCGCCCTTGGGCTGAGGAATCCCCAGCTCCAGCAGCAGCTTCTCGAAGCAGTCCCGGTTCTCCGCCCGCTCAATGGCGGCGCAGTCGGTACCGATCAGCTTCACGCCCCGGTCCATCAGGGGCTGAGCCAGGTTGATGGCCGTCTGACCGCCCAGGCTGGCGATGACGCCGCCCGCCTGCTCATACCGCAGGATGTTCATCACATCCTCGGGGGTCAGGGGCTCGAAGTACAGCTTGTCGGCAGTGGTGTAGTCGGTGGAGACGGTCTCCGGGTTGTTGTTGATGATAATGGACTCATAGCCCGCCTTGCGGATGGTCTGCACCGCATGGACGGTGGAGTAGTCGAACTCCACGCCCTGTCCGATACGGATGGGGCCGGCGCCCAGCACCACCACCTTCTTCTTGTCAGACAGGCGGGACTCGTTCTTCATGCCGGGGGCATAGG
>CAJMQD010000198.1 GCA_905215425.1 uncultured bacterium | reverse complement strand
CGGGGGTTGATTTGGGGCTGAATATCAGTTACAGCGCTACCAGTAATACAGCTACGCTGTTCAACCTGCGAAAAATGCTGGTGTTCGACCTGAATAAGGGCACCTGTTACAGCGACCTGACGGGGGAGACGTTTTCCGGCCGGGCCATCAGCCGCAACGGGCGGGTGTATGTTCCTGTGGGCCGGGTATGTGAGTTTTTCGGCTTCAGCTGGTCCTATAACTCTATCCCCACGGTGGAGGACGGATACCTTGTACGGGTAAAGAACGACGGTGTGGTGCTGGATGACAACAAATTTCTGGATGCTGCGGCAGAATTGATCGGCCGGCGGCTGCGGGACTATAACCAGAGAATGAATCCGGATCCTGTCACACCGACTCCGCCGACTACGCCGTCGGATGATGTGGAGGAGGACGAACCGGCCTCTACGGTGTATTTGGGGTTCCGATGCGGAAGCGGAGAGGAAATGACGGCTGTTCTGAATCTGCTGGAGGGCAAGGGCAAAACGGGAGTGTTCCTGCTGACAGCGGAGCAGATCCGCACCTGGGACGACCAGGTGCGGCGTGCGGCGGGTATGGGGCACTTGATCGCCCTGACCGGGAACGGAGAGACGGCACAGGATACGGCGGAGCAGCTCCGACAGGGGCAGAGAGCGCTGGAAGATGTGTGCTGTCAGCGCAGCGCTGTGGCCTATGCCCCTAAGGACCAGCGGGAACAGCTGGAGCAGTCGGGGTGGGTCTGCTGGCAGGAGACCCTTGCCGCACAGACGAAAGAGAACCAGGGGGCGGCTGCGTTCAGCAAGAGCGTGGTGCGCAGCCTGGGGACCCGGCGGCGGACCGCTTACCTGACCTTAGAGGTAGAAAAGGTGTCTCAGGTGCTGTCTGCCCTGCTGCGGCAGCTGGAGGACAAGAATTACGTGGTCGCGGTCCCGTTGGAGACAAGATTATGAGAACAGTTCAATTTGATATCCCCGCTCGGCAGAGGGGAACGCCCCGTCTGGCCCGACTGACCAGGCACTGGAACGCCCGGCTGGAGGATTTCGGCCCCGGCGGACCGCAGGGAGTGGCGGCGGATCAGGAGCGGGGCGAGGTGCTGGCCCGCTTTCCGGGGCACGAGACGAAAGCGGTGCTGAACGGACTGCGGGATATGGGCGTCTCCGCCCGGCAGGAGGGGGACAACGCCCGCTTTTTTCTCCGGCCGGATATCCGCTTTGAAGATCTGGACTACGCATGGGGCTGTTTGTTTGAGCTGTTGTAGAAAGGATATGCTGTATGGGATTCTTCCATCGCGCGGGGACAAAACAAGTTAAAATTAAGCCATCAGAGATCATCCGGGGCAAACTGCTGGCCAACGGCGGATATGCCGTGATCGAACAGGCCAGGGGCGGTGTATGCCAGGTGAGGGACTGCGGAGACGGAAAGACGTTTGAGTGTGATAAACTGCCCGTGGCGCAGAATTATACATATCAGGTGTTCGACATCATCGCAGAGCTTCTTCTCCGGAACGGGAGATCGCCCAAGGGAAATGGCCGCAATTTCCGCTTTGGGGAAGAAAAATGTACGGAAGATACCGTTGTAGGGGCGATTGCGAAAAACTATTTTGGAAAACAAATCGGGGAAAGCACCTACGATCCGGTTTTTGCTTTGGCGGCGGTTCTGGAATGGGCGGGAATCGCACGCAACGGATACGGATACATGGAATTGACGCCGGACTATTTGGTAAAGCTTTCGGAAAACGCAAATCAGTAAAACAGGTCCCCGGTCCTTATGGACCGGGGACCTGTTTTTTAGAAGAAAATCTTGCTGGGAGCGCGGCGTCCGGCGTACTGGTCCTCCAGCTCATGCTGGTGGTAGAGATAGCCGGGATGGTCAAAGTATTTGGCGCCGACGGGACACTTCTTTACGCAGGCGCAGCATTTGATGCACTTGCCCACCACATTGGATACATCGTTGGGGTCGATGGAGCCCATGGGACAGATGCGGGCACACAGGCCGCAGTGGACGCACTTGGTCAAGTCTGTAACGGGCTTGGCCTTCAGGAAGTCTTTGATGGGCTCGCCGTGACGATCGCGGGGGGTGTAATAGGGGCGGATGGGGTCGCAGCCCTCTACGGCTACGGGCTGCTCGGGCGGCTGTGCCATATCCTTGGCCAGTTGGGCGGCCTTCTCCGCCAACTGAGCGGCCAGAGCCATGTCCTCGCTGTCCGGGCGGCCCGCACCCAGAATCTTGGAGAAGGAGTGCTCCCCCACGAAGGCGCCGGCGGCGAAGGGGCGGAAGCCGTTCTGGAACAGTACGTTGCGAAGCTCCATCAGACCGTCGTCAAAGTTCCGGTTGCCATAGAGAACCACCGGGACGGCAGGGGTGTTCTGCCCCTTGACCTTGTTCTGGATATAGGGCAGCAGCAGGTTGGGCACCCGTCCGGCGTAGACAGGTACGCCGAATACCACCAGGTCCTGGGGGCCGAAGGCCAGCTCCCCTTCCCGGGACTGGGGCAGGTTGAAGCAGAAGGTCTGATACGGTGCGTTCAAAGACTGAGCAAGGTCTTTGGCCAGAGTTGTTACTACTTTTTCTGTGGTGCCGGTGCCGCTGAAATAGACGGCCCAGACAGATTTGATCTCCATGAAACAATTCCTCCCAATGCGCCGAAGTTCACAGACAGCGCAGAATTTAAAGCTTGATTACTCGATGTCGTAGCACAGCAGAGCGGTGTCGTTCACATAGTCCCGCTTCAGGGCGATGGCGGGCATCATGTGGGGCTGGCGCAGGTGGGCCTGCTGGGCGGCGCGGCTGGCCCAGCGCTCTACCAACAGCAGCTTGTCCGGATCTTGGGCGTCCAGATAATAGGAGTATTCCAGACAGCCCTCCTCCTGTCGCACCACATCGGGCAGACCGACCTGGTGCAGAGCTTCCAGATAGCCGGCCCGCTTGCCGGGCTTTAGGGTGTATGTCACATTTAAGCCAAAGGTCATACCGATACTCTCCTTTTTAGACCGGTCTGGTCGTTTTTGTAATGATAGATCCCGGTTCGCGGATAGGATGTCGTCAGGACCGCTGCATCCGTTTGAAGTCCAGATACCCCTCTAAAATCAGAGAGGCGGCCACGGCGTCCACGGTTTTCTTCCGCTTTTTGGCGTTTTTTCCCGCGTCGCACAGGATGCGGTGGGCGTCGATTGTGGTGCGGCGTTCGTCCCAGAGAACGGGGG
>CAJMQD010000197.1 GCA_905215425.1 uncultured bacterium | reverse complement strand
TTTTGCTGTATTTGGGGCGGTGCTGTCCCGCTCTACAGTATTCGAGTTCAAACAGATCACCGCCGAGGATGCCCTGCCCGCAGTAAATCGGGGCATCTCCATCATGGAGCAGCGCCTGGAGGCGGCGGTGGAATGCGAGGACGGCGTAAAGGAACATCTGGCGTGGGCTTGCGGAGGCGACATCCGCAAGGCGATGAATGCGATTGAAGTTCTATTAAGCGCGGCCAAGCGGGAGCAAGGGAAAATACTTGTCACGATGAAAGACGCGCAAACCGTGGCCCAACGCTCTGCCATGCGCTACGACCGGGAGGGGGATGCCCACTATGACATTGCCTCCGCCCTGATGAAGTCTATGCGCGGGTCCGACCCAGACGCCGCCCTTCACTACCTGGCCCGCTTTTTGGAGGCGGGGGACCTGATTACACCGATCCGCCGGATCCTGTGCTCCGCCAGCGAGGACGTGGGAATGGCATATCCCCAGGCGGCCATGATGGTAAAGGCACTGGTGGACAACGCCCTTCAGCTGGGCCTGCCGGAGGCGCAATTGCCGCTGGCTCAGGCGGTGGTGCTGCTGGCAACGGCGCCAAAGTCCAACTCGGTGTACGAGGGGATCGCTGCCGCCCGGGCTGACGTGAGGGCGGGAAAAGCGGGAGACATTCCGCGGGAGCTGCAAAATGTCCATGCGGATTCTGCCGGAATGGAGCGGGAGCAGGGCTACCGCTACCCGCACCAGTTCCCCAACCACTGGGTCAAACAGCAGTATTTGCCCGATGAGCTGGCGGACACGCAGTATTACCGCTACGGAGACAACAAGCAGGAGCAGGCGGCGAAGCGCTATTGGGACCAGATCAAGCATCCGTGACCTTGCGGAGGAACATGTTTTCAGGTATAATGGCCATACTGATTGAAGGAGGGCCGGATATGGATATCCATGTAGGCGATGTGTTGAAGATGAAAAAAGCCCATCCCTGCGGCAGTCAGGAATGGTCCGTTCTGCGGGTGGGAATGGACTTCAAGCTGCGTTGCATGGGGTGTGGACATGACGTGATGCTGCCCCGGGCCAAGGCGGAAAAGAACATCCGTAAGATATTGCGGGACGGCCAGAGCGTAGAGGGATAAGTTCCGCTGAAGGAGGAAACGAATATGCGATATGACAGTGATCTGCTGTACCGGCCGCCGGGGGAATGGAAGAGCTATCTTCTGCAATGCACCATCGGCTGCTCCCACAATGAATGCACCTTCTGCCAGATGTATAAGACCAAGAAGTTCCGCATCCGGCCGGTGAAGGACATTTTAGAGGACATTGATATGGCTCGGGACTACTATGGTCCCTATGTCAGCCGGGTGTTCCTGATGGATGGGGACGCCATCATTATGAAAACCGACGACCTGATGGCGGTGCTGAAGAAGCTGTACGCCACCTTTCCTCACTTGGAGAAGGTCACTCTGTACGCCGGACCCCACAGCACTCTGCTGAAAACCCCGGAGGAGCTGAAAATGCTCCACGAGGCCGGGCTGTCCCGGGCCTATCTGGGGGTGGAGAGCGGCAGCGACCGGGTGTTGACCGCGATCCATAAGGGCTGTGACGCGGCCACCATGCTGAAGGCCGGACAGGCCTTGGTGGCGGCGGGCATCGACCTTTGGGTCACTGTGATCCTGGGTCTGACCGGAAAAGGAGGCGACTGGGAGGAGCATATCCTGAAGACAGCGGAGATCATCAACCAGATGAAGCCCCGGCATCTGTCCGCCATGACCCTGGGCGCTGCCAAGGGCACCCCGTTGGGAGACGATGTTCTGGCCGGGCGGTTTGTGATGGCCGAGCCGCAGCAGATTCTGGAGGAGTGCCACTTGCTGATCGAAAAGCTGAATGTGGATCCTCTGCATTTTACCAGCAACCACGCCTCCAATTATTTGCCGCTGAAGGGCGGATTACCCGAGGACCGTGAGAAGTTCCTGAGCGCCATCGATCAGGCGCTGGAAGGAAAGATTCGGCTGCGCAAGCCCCTGGACCGGGGAATCTGATAAAAACAACAAAAAGCGTCCTCCGCCAACTTCGGCCGGCGGGGGACGCTTTGCTGTGTTCTCAGATACGTGGCTTTTCTATCTCACGCAGGGCCCGCTGCCCTTATCGGACCAGATATCTCCGTTAAAACAAACCCTTTTCCTGCCGGGCGGCCATCAGGTCAAGGGCGCCGTCCAGCAGTTGAGCGGCGTCTCCCAGGGTCATGGATTGGGCCAGGGCAGAGGGGACGGTGCTTGCGGTGCGGATCACGCCGGAGGCCGCCAGATTAGCGGCGGCCTGTCCGGCCCAATGGGAGGAGCCGCTGTCCGGTGCGAATACCTGAGCGGGCACGTCAGAAATCGACAGCAGGTTATTCAGCATGACTGTGGCTTCCCCAAACGTGACGGTCCGCTCCGGCTGGAAGACCGGGGCGCCTGATTCGTCAGGACAGCCTCGGATGGCTCCGGCTTTCAGGGCGGCGGCGACAGAGCCCTTCGCCCAAGTGGGGATGGCCTGGTCGTCGAAGAAGCCGGTGATGGTGACGTCCTCCAAGGGGGAGAGTTCTGCGGCGGCAACAGCCAGAGCGAGAAACTCATCCCGAGAGACCGGACGGTCCTCCTCAAACAGATACTGTCCGTCCACCTGCCGCCCCACATACAGTCCCTCCTCCGCCAGACGGATGGCCGCCTTGTGGGCGGGGCTGCCCTCCAGGTCGGCATAGGTCACTTGGGTGTCCGGTTTGGTGATCTGCACGGTGATGGTAGCCTCCGGAGAGGTATTTCCGGCGGTGTCCGCCGCCACATAGGTGAAGGTGTCCCGGCCCGTCTTGTTTTCATAGGGGGTGTAGACGAACTGACTGGAGCCGTCTTCGGCCAGAGTGACCGCTCCGCGGGCGGGGGTAGAGGTGAGCTGGAAGGTCAGCACGTCCCCCTCGGCGTCTACCGCGTCGAAATAGCCGGTGATGGACACGTTTTTATAGGTGGAAAGCTCCATGTTCCGGGCGATGGGCGGGTGGTTCTCCTGGTTCAGCAGATAAAGCGTCACTTCTGCCGCGGCTCCCTGTGCGCCCGAAGTGAAAACAGGCAGGAAGGAGAACGCGGTGCGGTCCTGCGTGGGGGAGGGGGCGATCTGAAAGCGCAGACCGGCCAGGGCGCTGGACTGGATCACAGTCCCTTGGGTGACAGGCTGTCCGCCCACGGTCAGCTCTCCGGTCCCG
>CAJMQD010000196.1 GCA_905215425.1 uncultured bacterium | reverse complement strand
GGACGGCAGGATGCGGCGGGAAAGCGGGCGCGCAGCCGCCTGGTCTGGCTGGATTTCTCTTTGCCCCAGCGGAAGGTGGAGGGGCTGAAAGAAACCTTTTCCTTGGCCTTTCGTCTGATGTGCAGCCGTGAAATTTCCCTGCCGCCCTTCTCCGTCACCAGTACCATGCCGAGCGTAATGAATGGGGGCAAAGATTTCTCCCCCTGGAGCAAGCAGGATGACCTGCTGTGTAAGACCATTGGGGTGCCGCTGGAGACCGTTATGGGGCGGGACGGGGTTGGCCTGACCGACTGTGCTTTGGCGGAGAGTAAGTTTGAGAAGGGCGAGGATATCTCGGCCCGAATGCTGGCCCTGCTGCCCAGAATGAGCGAGATTCGATGCAGCGGAACGCCGGATATCGAGTTTGCGGTAAACGGCCTGCTGACCCGCAGCCAGTTGGCCTCCGGTCAGGTGGGAGACGCCCGCCGCACGCTGGAGACCCTGCGGGACCGGTTTGTGGAGCAGGGGCAGATGCGCTTTCTCCCCAATCTGGACGCGATGCTGTGCCGGATCGATTTGCAGGTCGGCGATTTGGATGCGGCGGATGCCTGGTATCGGGAAAAGGCGCCCCGGGACCCGGTGCATTTGGATGTGATGAAGCGGTACCAGTATCTGACGCAGGCTATGGTAGAACTGGCTGACGGGAGGCCGGATGCCGCCCTGATGACATTGGCCCCCTTGAAAGCTTATGCCGATGTCTGTGCCCGGTATATTGGCGGTATCAACTTGAATACCGCGTGTGCGATCGCGTTATACCGTAAACGGGACGAGAACTGGCGGCAGTGGATGGCCGAAGCGCTGAATACAGCGGAGGAGTACCGCTTTACCCGCACGATCAGCGTATACGGAGGGGCAGTGCTGCCCCTTCTGGAGGAATTGCACTGGACCGGAGAGGAAAAGTGGTATAAGCGTCTGCTGGCGGCGGTACGGATGCAGGCGGCCTATTATCCCGGATTTTTACAGCCCCGCCTGACCCTGGGGGAGAATCTGACGGCCACGGAACTGCAGATCCTCCGCCTGATCTGTGCGGACAAGAGCAACGCAGAGATCGGCCAGACCATGGACATCAAGCTGACAACGGTAAAGACCCATGTGAGTCATGTTCTGGACAAGCTGGGGGTCAAACGCCGGAACGAGGCCAAGACTGCCGCGAAGAAACTATGGCTGGTGCCTGAAGAGCTATAAAATGAAAATCTCCGCCTTAGGGCGGAGATTTTTTATGAAAGCGGGGGCGAAAGAGGATACATAAGACGGTCAAAATGCGGTCAGATCACACAGGTAGCGGTCACAGACGGCATCAAACTCTTTCCGGCGGTGGACAAACAGGTCATCCCGGATGCCGATGGCGTGCCAGCCGGCCTGTCGGGCGGCGGCGCAGTAGACCGGAGAGTCATCCACCAGGGTACACTCCTCCGGAACTTTATGGAATATTTGGGCGGCATGGAGGTACATGGCAGGGTCCCGTTTGTCCAGCCCTGTCTCCACCGTGGTCAGCACCCCAAGAAAGAACTCCGTCAGGTTGTGGTGGTCCAAGGCGGCGCGGCACAGCTGCGGCATGCAGGAGGTAAGCAGAGCCATGGGTTCTCCTTGCTGATGCAGCTTCAGGAGAAGCTCACGGGCGCCGGGCTTCAGGGGGAGCTTGTGTCCGTAGAAATCCCGGGCCAGCTCTAACCAGGCGGCCATGATCTCTTCCTCGGTCAGGTGGGGCAGATAGTGGGTGCGTGTGTAGTGGGCGGAGTCGGGAAAAGAGTGGTGGGCGCAGTAGTCCACATAACCCTCCGGAATGGCCAGACCGTGACGGCCCAGGAACGTGCGGTCAATGTCCTCCCAGGCGCGGTTAGAGTCCAGCAGGGTGCCGTCTAAATCGAAAAAAATCATAGGGATCACTCCTGAGCATAAGAAAAATAAGCGCAGCTTACAGCGGGTCTGTCCAGAACCGCCAGGGGAAGTCTGCGGCCTCCTCTGCGTAGTCGATGCCGATTCGTTTGCCGGTGTGGATGACGGCGGGGGCCGGGCCATCCTCTACGTATAGCTCTGGCCCGGACAGCGGCAGACCGTTTTCCTGCCGGGTGAGCTGCAGGGCGCGGCAGAGCTTGCCCGGACCGTTCAGCAGATTTTTCCGCTGATAAGCAGTTAGCTGATCTGTATTGCAACCGAAGCGGTTTTTTGCTATAATATCCCCGTTTTCTCCTTGGGCCGCCCCGCGGATCAGGACTGCGGCAGGCTCGCCCTGGGCTTCAGTTACAAAATTGAGGCAGTGGTACATGCCGTAGATCAGGTAGATATAGGCGGTTCCCGGCGGAGCAAAGAGCGTTTCGGTCCGGGCGGTGCGCTTGTAGCCATAAGCGTGGCAGGCTTTGTCCATGCGGCCGATATAGGCCTCGGTCTCGGTGATGGGACACTTTACCTGGGTGCCGTCAGGCAGGGTGCGGACAAGGACCTTGCCCAGCAGCTCCTTCGCCACAAGGAGGGTATCACGGGCGTAAAAATCAGGGGAGAGGATGGACATAACAGGTCCCCTTTCTGCGAAGATAACAGTAGTTTACCATTCTTTTTGGAACGGAGCAAGATGAAGATGAAGCACAGCCACATGAAACAAAATCTATTCGCCATTCTGGCCGCCCTGATCTGGGGAACTGCCTTTGTAGGGCAGAGTAAGGGCGCCGAGAATCTGGAGGCGTTTACCTTTAACGCCGCACGGTCTATCGTAGGAGCCGCTGCCCTGTTTTTGGGGCTGACGGTCTATCGAAAGATGCATCCTAAAGCGGATGACCGCACGCCGGAGCAGCGTCGGGCCGGGCGGAAAGAGCTGCTGAAGGGGGGGCTGTGCTGTGGCTCCGCCCTGGGAGTGGCCGCCTGTGTGCAGCAGCTGGGCATCAGCATGACCACGGCGGGAAAGGCCAGCTTTATCACGGCCCTGTATATTGTACTGGTGCCCATGTGCGGTATTTTTATGAAAAAGCGGGTGCCGGGAACGGTGTGGGTCAGCGTAGTCATTGCGGTAGCCGGACTGTATCTGATCAGCGTGAAGGATGGCTTTTCAATCAGTACCGGCGACCTGTTGATTTTGGTGTGTTCCTTCTGTTTTACGGCACAGATCCTGTTGGTAGACCACTTTGCCCAAAAGATAGATGGGGTAGAGTTGAGCTGCGCCCAGTTGACGGTGTCGGCTCTGTGGTCTCTGCTG
>CAJMQD010000195.1 GCA_905215425.1 uncultured bacterium | reverse complement strand
GGGTCCTGCGGACAGCATACGGCGGGTACTTCCCGGCACTGCTGGCGGCGGCCCTGGCGCTGTCCCTGTGGCCCTGGCTGCGGCGGAGCTGGCAGCAGCGCAGGGATCAGGCGTATTTTGATCTGGACACCACTCCGGCGGCGGTGAGCGTTCATTACCGGGACGCGGCCCTGTCCATAGACATCTCGCTTCTGTCCGGCGGGCAGCGGATGCCCCGGGTGAGCGGGGGGATCTCGGAGACGGAGCCGTATGAGGGGAAGTCCCGGGAGGAACTGGCGGCTCTGCATGTCCCGGTCATTGACCTGGACGGAGAGGAGACGCTGTTCTTCTCCCTGCAGAATCCAAAGACAGAGATGGAACTCAGCCTGTATCGCTGGCCTGCGGCGCGGCTGGGGACGGAGCAGATCCGGACGGCGGGGCAGGGGGTGGACTTTGCTCCCTGTGATACGCCGGAGACCTTTGCCTTGCCGGAGCACAGCTATTCCTTCCGGGCCGAGCCCGGCTATCTGTACGCCGTGGTGGCCCGCTGGGGAGACGGATACTACAGGGAGCAGTGCTTCCTGACAAAATGAAAGGTGAAGCAAACGAAAAAAAGTCCCCTCTGTTTGATAACAGAGGGGACTTTTTTTCGAATCAATTACTTGTTGGAGCGGCGCCAGATGTGCATCTTCTCGGCGTCAGCGATGAGCTGCTCGCGGAAGTCGGGGTGGGCGATGTTGATCAGCGCCTCGGCCCGCTGCCAGGTGGACAGGCCCTTCAGGTTGGCCATACCGTACTCGGTGACGATATAGTGGACGCAGGAGCGGGGGTCGGTGGTGATAGAGCCCGGGGTCAGGGTGGGGACGATCCGGCTCTTTACCGTGCCGTCCTTACCAGTGACGGTGGAGGCCAGGCAGATAAAGCTCTTGCCCCCCTTGGACAGATAAGCACCCATGGCAAAGTCCAGCTGTCCGCCGGTGCCGGAGATGTGCTTGATGCCCGCAGACTCGGCGTTTACCTGGCCGAACAGGTCCAGGTCGATGGCGTTATTGATGGAGATGAAGTTGTCGATCTGGCTGATGACATGAACGTCGTTGGTGTAGTCCACAGGAGCGCCCATCACGTCGGCATTGCGGTCCATGTAGTCGTACATCCGCTGGCTGCCGGCGGCAAAGGCATATACCTGGCGGCCCTTATCCAGCGCCTTATGCCGACCGGTGATCTTGCCGGCCTCAGCAATATCCACGAAGCCGTCCACATACATCTCGGTGTGGACAGACAGGTCCTTCAGATCGGACTGGGCAATCAGGCTGCCGATGGTGCTGGGCATGGCCCCGATGCCCAGCTGCAGGCAGGCGCCGTTGGGGATCTGGGGCACCACCAGGTTGGCCACAGCCTTGTCCACCTCGCTGGCGGCGCCGCCGGCGCCCAACTGGGCCACGGGGGGATTTTCCCCCTCCACCACCATATCCACATCGGCGATATTGATCTCGCCGCCGTTCAGGCTGTATACCACGGGCATATTCTCGTTGACCTCGACGATGACCCTCTTGGCGCAGGCGAGCATGTCCGCCAGATGGGAGGCGGCCAGCGCAAAGCTGAAGTTGCCGTGCTTATCCATGGGGGCCACCTGGATCATAGCCACATCCACGGCGGCGTTGCCGTCGCGGTAGAACCGGGGCAGCTCGGAGTAACGCATGGGAATGAAGTATCCCATACCCTTGCTGATCACCTTGCGGTCGACGCCGCTGCAGTGCCAGCTGTTCCAGGTGAAGTGCTCGCCGGCGTCCTCCGCCTTGCAGATCTCAGGCATCCACATAGTAACGCCGCCCCGGACCTTTACGTCCCGAAGCTCGTTCTGCCGGGCGGCCAGAGCCTTATCCAGAGCAATGGGGTGGTTGGTGCACCAACCATAGTCCACCCAGTCCCCGCTCTTGACAACCTTCACCGCTTCAGCTGCGGTGGTCAACTTCTGCTGATACATTGCGCTGTAATCCATGATGATCTCCTCCGTATCTAAAATTCTGTATGATTTTTATGCTGCCCACAAAGGGGAGCGCGCTTTGTCTGCATTGCCTTTATCGGCCCACATTGATATAGAAGGGCTTGATCAAGCTGGCCTGCTCGGTGGAGTCCTTGGTCTGGCCGGAGCGGAAGGGTTCCACCGGGCTCCGCCCGGCATTGGAACGCCGATTGTTCTTCTGCTTCTGCCGCGGCGCGCCGCCCTTAGCCGGAGCATCCTTCTGGGTTTCGGTCCGCTCCCGTTGTGCCTGATGGGGCTTCTTCCCGCCCTTTTGCTTCTTGCCGGAAGGGGTTTTCTCCTGTGCCGGAGCGGGCTCTTCCCGATGCTTGGGCTGCTGCGCTCCAGACTTTTTCTGTCTGCTGCGCTCCCCCTTCTGGGGCCGCGCAGTTTCCGCCGCGCCGTACACCGGACGGCGCGGGGCCAGCAGTCGGGCCGTTGCGTCCATAATAATATCACTGTCAAAGGGGTTGGGGCGGCTAAACTCCGTGTTCGGCATAGCGTCCCCGGTGTCCATCAGGGTCCCCGGCCGGGTGAGCTTGGGCCGCTGGGGCAGATACTCTTCCGCCTTCTGCTCTTCCCGCTCCGCCGCCTGCACCCCGGCGGTATTCTCCGCTTCTGCCGGTTTCTTTCTCCGTCTCCTTCTGGACTTATGGGCGGGCTCCTGCTGCTCCAGCACCTGGGCGGCAGCCTGCTGGCGCCCCAGCTCCTTCTGCCGCTTCTCCTTTTCCGCCGCCTGGCGGGCCTGGTCGCGCTCCCGCTTCAGCTGGCGGGCGGCGGCCCGGGCCTCGGCGTCCTCCTCGTTGATGATCTTGCCGTTTTTGTCCCGCTTGGGGGCCTCAAACACCTGCATGGGGAAGGGGTGATCCTCCAGCACGGGCACTTTCCGGCCGATCAGCTTCTCAATGTCCTTCAACAGAGGTTTCTCGCCGAAATCGCAGAAGGAGATGGCCTCTCCTCCCCGTCCGGCCCGGCCAGTGCGTCCGATGCGGTGGACATAGGTCTCGGGCACCTCGGGCAGGTTGTAGTTGAACACATGGGAGAGATCCTCGATGTCCAATCCCCGGGCCGCGATGTCCGTGGCCACCAGGCAGCGGAGCTTGCCCGCCTTAAAGTCGCTCAATGCCTGCTGACGGGCCGTTTGGCTCTTGTTGCCGTGGATGGCTGCGGCGGAGATTCCCTCTTTCACCAGATCCCGGGCCACCTTGTTGGCCCCGTGCTTGGTGCGG
>CAJMQD010000194.1 GCA_905215425.1 uncultured bacterium | reverse complement strand
AGAAGCCGTCCACCACAAAGCAGCCCAACCCGCAGTCCATGGCATAGGCGATGTCCTCATCGGTCTGATTGTTGCCATGGAAAAAGGCCCGCTCCATGGGGAAGTCCGCATGGACAGCCGTATACACCTCGCCGGAGGAGACCACATCAATGGCCATGCCCTCTTCCGCCATGATGCGGTAGATTTGCTTGAAGCTGGCCGCCTTGCTGGCATACAGGGGGAAGCTGCCCGCCCCGAACCATTTTTCCATCGCCGTCCGGTAAGTCCGGCAGTTGGCGCGGATCTTATCCTCGTCCATCAGATACAAAGGCGTCTTATACTTCTTCGCCAGGTCCACCGTATCCATTCCGGCAAAGGTGAGCCGGCCCGCTTCATTGACGCCGATGTTATTGCACAGCATTGCAGTTCCTCCTATCATTTTCTGTATCCTGTGTATAAGGTTCCTCTTATACGCCCCGCTCCATCGGAGCAGGCCGCACCCAAAGGTGCGGACATTTTCTTCTTGTTTTTTCTCTGACTTTTGACTTGCATCGAAAGGCCGCCGTTTGGTTTTTTCTTTTGCTTCTGCGGCAAACAGCCCCGTTCCGCCGTCCTCCCGCTGCAATTTTGGGATATTGTACCATTCAACGCGTTAAAGTGTCAACCGGTTTTCTCCCGCCGGAACTCCCATTTCTTCAACCTTGTACATCCCCACAAAACAGGACTTTTTCACTCCCCGTTCTCTGTGCGGATTTTGCTCTGCTTTCTTCTTTTATTTTGCCCGCTCACGTTCTTCTGAGTATTGTAAGCGGGCGCTCCCGGTGTTACAATAAATAAAAATCATTCAAGGAGTGGAGTATATATGGTAAACGCAGCTCTTTGTCAGACCATCGGGCGTTCCTCGATTCAGGCCAGCACAGACAACATGGAGGCTATGATCCGACAGGCCGTTCAGGGGCACCCCGACCTGGACCTTATTGTCTTTCCCGAATACTGCTACGGTTTCCCCAACACCATCGGCAGCCATCCCGAGATTGGCGACCACACCCGCCGCATCGCCGCCCTGGCCAAGGAGCACCACGTCTATATCCTGGCCGGCAGCTTCCCCCGTCTGGCAGAGGATGGCCGCGCTTACAACTCCATCTGCCTCTACGACCGAGACGGCCAACTGGCGGGACGCTATGACAAGACCCACCTGTGCGTAGGGATCGGTTACGACGAATCCAAGGAGGTGGCGCCCGGCCAGTCCTCCGGCCTGTTCCAAACCGACTTCGGCACCATTGGCGTAATGGTGTGCTTTGAACTGCGCTTTCCCGAAATTCCCCGCACTCTGGTCCACGACGGAGCCGACCTGATCCTGTGCCCCGCCGCCTTCCCCGTGGGCACACCGCTGCCGCCGCGTACAGACCACTGGGACGTCATGGTGCGGGCCACCGCCCTGCAAAATCTCACCTGGACCTTGGCCTGCAACTGTTTCGGCGAGGTGGAGGGCAACTACCCCTTTGGCCGCTCTATGGCCGTAGACCCCTGGGGCACTGTTACCGCCCAGGCCAGCGGCCAGGAGGAGATCGTCTATGTTCAGGCAGATCTGGACTATCAGAAGCAGATCCGGGACAGCGTAGGGACCTGGAGCACCCGCCGGCCGGAGCTGTATCATTTAGACTGACGCAAACACCGCTGTCAAAGCCGCCCGGAGCCATGCCGCACATGGCTCTGGGCGGTTTGTTCCTCTCTTGATATAATTTAGATGTTTGTCTAAATAGTTCTTGACTTTCTCTTGTTTGCATGATAAATTCTATTTAGAAAAAAATCTAAATAGTTTGGAAGGGAGGGCCGGTCATGGCCTTTGGAGAAACCTTCAAGGCGCTCTCCGACCCCGCCCGGCGGGAGATTTTAAATCTTCTGAAGGGCGGCCGCCTGACAGCGGGAGAGATCGCCGGCCGCTTTGACATGACAGCGGCCACCGTCTCCTATCACCTGTCCCGGCTGAAGAAAGCGGGGCTGGTTTTTGAAAGTCGGGAAAAGAACTATATCTATTACAGCCTGAACGCCTCTGTCTTGGAGGAGGTCCTGCTGTGGATTCAGGACCTGAAAGGAGCGGAACAACATGAAACGGAATAAAAAGCTGCTTATCCTTACAACTCTGGTCTGCCTGCTGCCCATTCTGGCGGGGCTGGCCGTATACAGCCGCCTTCCGGCGGAGCTGCCCACCCACTTCGGCATGGACGGGACCCCCGACGGCTGGTCCAGCCGCCCCATGGCCGTGTTCGGTCTGCCCTGTTTTCTTGCGGCGGGCAATCTGCTGCTGTATTTCAGCCTGCGGTCCGACCCCAAGCGGGCCAACATGAATAAGACCCTGGCCACCCTCTGCCTGTGGATCTTCCCGGCGATGTCTCTGCTGACGTCGGGCATCACCCTGGGCGAGGGGCTGGGCTGCCGGATGCACGTGGAGGTGCTGGTTCCCGTGCTGGTGGGCGTGATCTTCCTTCTGTTGGGCAACTACCTGCCCAAGACCAAGCAGTGCTACACCATGGGCTTCAAGCTGCCCTGGACCCTGAACAGCGAGGAGAACTGGAACCGCACTCACCGGCTGGCCGGCTTTCTCTGGGTCATCGCCGGACTGGTGATGATTGTAGCCGCCCTTCTGCACCTCTGGTCCGCCTGGATCTTTGTCCTGCTGCTGGTCTCCGCCCTGATTCCGACGGTCTACTCCTATCTTCTGTATCGCAAGGGCATCTGAGGGATATTTTCCCCCACAACCCACAGGCCAAGCAAAAACCGGAGCAAGCACAATGCGCTTGCTCCGGTTTTTCGTTTTATGCTTCTCACATGGAGATCAGGCCCAGGGCGTTGGCCACAGAGCTGACCAGAATCACAGCCGCAAAAATGGGGCACAGGCAGCGGATCATAAAATTGAAGATCTTCTTCCGGCGGAAGGGGTGGCCCTCCTGGGTCACCTCCTCCTCGATTTTCTCCACCCCGATCACCCGGGACACCAGCAGGCAGGTGGCAATGGCCGCAATCGGCATCATAACAGAGTTGGTCAGGAAGTCGAACAGATCCAAAAACTGCATTCCAAACACCGTAACATTGGCCAAAGGACCGTAACCCAAAGCGGACAGGCTGCCCAGGGACAGCATGATGCCGCCAATCAGCAGGGTCGCTTTGTGCCGCTTCCAGCCCAGCTCGTCCTCAAAGGTAGACACAGCGCTCTCCGTCAAGGCGATCGAGCTGGTAACCGCCGCAAACAGTA
>CAJMQD010000193.1 GCA_905215425.1 uncultured bacterium | reverse complement strand
CCACTTCCACGATGCAGACTACTTTGTCCAGCCCATTTTTAACTGCTGCCTCATCAACATTGGGGATATGCTGGACAACGGCACTGTGATGAACGGCAAGCTCATCGAGAGCCCCAAGAGCTTCCAGGTGGCCTGTACCGTCACCACCCAGATCATCGCCTGCGTGGCCTCCAACCAGTACGGAGGGCAGAGCGTGGATATGAGCCATCTGGGCAAGTATCTCCGCCGCAGCCGGGAGAAATTCAAAAAGCACATCGCCTATGAATGTGCCGGACAGGTGGACGAGGCTACCCTGGAGCGGCTGGTGGCCGACCGTCTGCGGGATGAGCTGAAATCCGGTGTCCAGACTATCCAGTATCAAATCAATACCCTGATGACGACCAACGGACAGTCCCCCTTTGTCACTCTGTTCCTCAACCTCCAGGAAGATGACCCCTATCTGGAAGAGAACGCTATGATCGTGGAGGAGGTGCTGCGCCAGCGGCTGGAGGGCATCAAGAACGAAAAGGGAGTCTATATCACCCCCGCCTTCCCCAAGCTGGTGTATGTGCTGGATGAGCACAACTGCCTGAAGGGCGGCAAGTACGACTACATCACCGAGCTGGCGGTAAAGTGCTCCGCCAAGCGGATGTACCCCGACTATATCTCCGCCAAGAAGATGCGGGAGAACTACGAGGGCAATGTGTTCTCCCCCATGGGCTGCCGCTCCTTCCTGGCCCCCTGGAAGGACGAGCACGGCAACTATAAGTTCGAGGGCCGCTTCAACCAGGGCGTGGTCTCCCTGAACCTGCCCCAGATCGGTATTCTGGCCCGGGGGGACGAGGAGAAATTCTGGTCCCTGCTGGACCAGCGGCTGGACCTGTGCTTCGAGGCCCTCATGTGCCGCCACAATGCCTTGAAGAAGGTGCACGCCGGGTCCTCCCCCATCCACTGGCAGTACGGCGCCATCGCCCGCCTGGATAAGGACGCCCCCATCGAGCCCCTGCTGTACGGCGGATACTCCTCCATCTCCCTGGGCTATATCGGCCTGTACGAGGTGACCAAGCTTATGCGGGGCTGTTCCCACACCACCCCTGAGGGACAGGAGTTCGCCCTGAAGGTGATGAACCGCCTGCGCAAGGCCTGTGACGACTGGAAGAAGGAGACCAACATCGGCTTCGCTCTGTACGGCACCCCTGCGGAGAGCCTGTGTTACCGCTTCGCCCGCATCGACAAGGAACGCTTCGGCACCATCCCCGACGTCACCGACAAGGGCTATTACACCAACTCCTACCACGTGGACGTGCGGGAGAAGATCGACGCCTTTGAAAAGTTTACCTTCGAGAGCCAGTTCCAGAAGATCTCCACCGGCGGCTGCATCTCCTATGTGGAGATCCCCAATATGCGCCACAATCTGGAGGCCCTGAAGGAGGTCGTGCGCTTCATCTACGACAACATCCAGTACGCCGAGTTCAACACCAAGAGCGACTACTGCCAGGTGTGCGGCTACGACGGGGAGATCATCATCAATGAGGATAACCAGTGGGAGTGCCCCTGCTGCCACAATAAGGACCAGTCCAAGATGAATGTCACCCGCCGCACCTGCGGCTATCTGGGCGAAAATTTCTGGAATGTGGGCAAGACCAAGGAGATCAAATCCCGAGTCCTGCACCTCTAAGTGAAATAGCTGTGCATAGAGCCCCGGCTGACCAGCCGGGGCTCTATTTTTTAAACTGCACAATAAAAACACGGAAAAAGCTTAAGAATTTATTTCTATTGTGAAAACAGATTGAAAAGTGCAAATGGGTATGGTAGATTGGAAGTGTACCAGCGCTTGACAGGGGCAGAACACTTGGAATCCATGATGTTTTGCGGCGAAGGTCAAATAAGAATTGGAACAGCGAATGATATCGCGGAATGGAGAGTAACATGAAACGGAACGCAGTTCTTGCAGCCATGCTGTTGCTCACAGCACTGGCGGTTTCTGCCTGTGCGCCCAAAGCCCCCGGCGGCCAGGGATCAGAAGGCTCCAACATTGGGGGGAGTTACATATCGATGAAGGACCAGGGAGCAAACGCACCTGAATTTCTGAATGACCTTGGAAAGACCCTCCAGGAGTTGAAAAAAGAGCATCCGGAGGGCGAGTTTGCTGTGAATTTAAATGGGCAGCCGGACAGCGCCTCCGCCTGCTTTGGGGAGCCTGGGGCGGAGTATGCGTACTTCTTTTTCGGTGGACAGAGCGGCGACTTTGAAAAGGCCATGACCGAGGGGGAGGACCGGCTCAAATGCGCCGGTTTTGTCACCACGGCCGGCGTACTTTTCCCGGCAATGCAGGATGATATGTCCTTCCGGGACTTCTTTGCGTTGATCGGGGTGGAGGATTACGAATATTTCGGAGAGGATACGCCCACGGCGGAGGGCTGGCTGAAGTTCCTGTATCAGGGCATGGAGGTCATGGTGAATACCAACGAAGCGGCTTCCGGCGGCGGATGGGACTTTACAGGGGCGGAGACCGTGAAGCGCAGCGCCCCAGCCTCCATTGTTGACCCGGAGCGACTGGGTGTCAACCAGGAATTGGCGGACGCAGTTATGTTCGGCGGAAAAAGCAAATACGAGCCTTCGGAGGTGAAGATAGAGGACGAGGCCGGAAGCTTTTTGAACGTCCGTGTGGAGAAAGCGGATCGCAACGGGGGGACGTTCACACTGGAAAACTGCGGAGACCAGAGAATTACATATAGTGACAGAAACTTTCTGGAAAAGCAGATCAATGGGGAGTGGAATGGTGTGGTGGCCTACAATCAGAGAACGATGACAGAGCCATCCTACGAATTGGAACCCCAAGAGAGCATCGACTACCAGACCAAGTGGGATGGGCTGGATGGAGGGGAGTACCGCTATGTGGTCCCGTTTTCTGTCAGTGGGGACGGAAATGGGGAGGTTTATCACGCCGCGGTTTCCTTTACCGTTGAGAAGGTCAGTCTGTGGGAACGGCTCACGGGAAGGGTATGAGCGGAAGTAATAGTAAAAATGAGCCATAACACAAAAAAGGCGCCCCGTCCAACGGACGGGGCGCCTTTGTATCATTCTCTCAGCTTACTTGGCAGCCTTGGCAGCCTTGATGGCCTCGATCAGCATGGGGGTAACCTTGAACAGGTCGCCGCAGATGCCGTAGTCAGCCACCTCGAAGATGGGAGCGGTATCGTTCTTGTTCACAGCGATGATGCACTCGGAGTCCTGCATACCAGCCTTGTGCTGGATGGCGCCGGAGA
>CAJMQD010000192.1 GCA_905215425.1 uncultured bacterium | reverse complement strand
GGGGGACCAGCAGGGGAATCAGGGCTTTGGCCCGGCGCATGAGACTGCCGGACTCGAAGTCGGCCCCTCGTGCCCGCTGAGCGGACATGATCTTGTCCGTCTCTTCGATCAAGGTGGGGATAAAGCGCAGGGCAATGGACAGCATCATGGACAGCTCATGTACCGGCACATGGACCTTCTTCAGGGGCCCCAGCAAAGACTCCAATCCGTCCGTCAGCAGGATAGGGGAGGTGGTATAGGTCAGCAGGAAGGAGCCGGAAATGAGCATCATGATGCGGATGACCATGAAGAAGGCCTGATAGACACCCTCCATCGTCAGGGTAAAGATCCAGAATTTGGCCAGCACATGGGTGCCCGGAGTGTAGAACAGGTTCAGGACAGCGGTGAAAACCACGACGAAGGCGATGGGTTTCATGCCCTTCATCAGGGATTTCAGGGGGACCTGAGAAATCTTCACAGCAAGGGCCAGCACCAGGAACATCAAGGCATAGGTCAGGAAGAACTTGGCCAGGAACAGAGCCACGATGTACAAGGTTACGGCCAGAATCTTGGTGCGGGGGTCCAACCGGTGGACAAAGGAGTTGCCGGGGAAGTACTGGCCCAAGGTAATATCCTTCAGCGCCATTTACACCGCCCCCTTTCCCAACTTGGCCAGAATGGCCGCTTTTGCCTGTTCAATGGTGTAGACGGAGGGGTCGATGTCTACCCCCATGGCCCGAAGACGGTTAAATACCCGGGTACTCTGGGGGACGCCCAGGCCCATCTGTTCCAGCTCGGCGCCGTGCTGGAACACCTCGCGGGGGGTGCCCCGGAAGGGAATGTGGGCATCGTTCACCACCACCAGGCGGTCCACGGTGCGGGCCACGTCCTCCATAGAGTGGGACACCAGGATAATGGTGGCATTATGGGCCTGGTGGTAGTCCCGGATGTTCTCCAGAATGGACTCTACACCCACCGGATCCAGTCCGGCAGTGGGCTCGTCCAAAATGAGCACCTCGGGCTCCATGGCGATCACGCCGGCAATGGCCACCCGGCGCTTCTGGCCGCCGGACAGCTCGAAGGGGGACTTCTCCAGCTGGTCGTCCCGCAGGCCCACAAAGCGTGCGGCCTGACGCACCCGGCGGTCTACCTCTCCCTCGCCCAGCCCCATGTTCTTGGGGCCGAAGGAGATGTCTTTATAGACTGTCTCCTCAAACAGCTGGTACTCGGGATATTGGAAGACCAGGCCCACATGGAAGCGGGTCTGAATGGTGCGCTGGGGGTCGGACCAGATATCCTGGCCCTGGAACAGCACCTGACCGGAGGTGGGCTTGAGCAGCCCGTTCAGATGTTGGATCAGGGTGGACTTCCCCGAGCCGGTGTGGCCGATAATGCCCAGATACTCCCCCTCGTAGGCGGTGAAGTCTACGTGGTCCAGGGCTACGCTCTCGAAGGGCGTGCCGGGGGAGTAGATATGGGTCAGCTCTTTTGTTTCAATAATGGGTTTCAAATGGCGTCAATCCTTTATATCGGTGGTACCTGCCCCATGGGGTCAGATCCGGGTTTATGCCAGTAAATCGCGCAGAGCGGCGGCGCACTCCTCGTCGCTTAAAGCGTCCAGGGGGACGTTCAGCCCCTCCTGCCGCAGCTGCCACAGCAGTTCGGTGGTCTGGGGGACGGTCAATCCCACAGCTTTCAAGCCCTCCACATCCTGGAACACCTCTTTGGGTGCGCCATCAGCGATGACCTTTCCCTTGGACATGACCACAAGACGGTCGGCCTGGGCGGCCTCGTCCATGTGGTGGGTGATCAGCACCACGGTGATGCCCTTCTCACGGTTCAGGGTGCGGATGGTGCGCAGCACATCCGCCCGGCCGATGGGGTCCAGCATGGCGGTGGGCTCATCCAGAACGATGCACCGGGGTTCCATGGCGATCACGCCGGCGATGGCCACCCGCTGCTTTTGTCCGCCGGACAGAAGGTGGGGGGCGTGCTCGCGGTACTCGTACATGCCGACGGCCTTCAGAGCGTCGTCGACACGGCGGCGGATCTCGTCAGAGGGCACACCCAGGTTTTCCGGGGCGAAGGCCACGTCCTCCTCCACCACGTTGGCCACGATCTGGTTGTCCGGGTTCTGGAACACCATGCCTACGGTGCGGCGGATATCCAGCAGGTACCGCTCATCCGCGGTATCCATGCCCAATACGTAGACCTTGCCGCCGGTGGGCAGCAGAACGGCGTTCAGGTGCTTGGCCAAGGTGGATTTACCGCTGCCGTTGTGGCCCAGTATAGCCACAAAGGAGCCCTGCCGGATCTCCAGATCCACGCCATCCAGAACGATGGGTGTGACGCCCTCGGCATCGGTGTAGTGAAATTCCAAATGCTCGGTTTTGATAATGGGTTCGTTCATAAGTTATGTTCCTCGTTTAGGTTTGGTCGGCCAGCCAGCGGCCGGTGGCGCCGCAGGGCAGTACCAGACCGCTCTCGGTGACAGGAAGACCCAGCTCACCGCTGACGGTGTGGCCGCCGAAGCGCTTGGAGATCAGTGCCTCCAAAATGTAGGTGACCACACTGGGGGCCAGGCCGGTGGTATAGGAGTTCAGAATGACGAACAGGGGGTGGTCGGACAGCACTTGACTGACCAGCTCTACAAAGGGGTACAGGTTGTCCTCCAGTTTCCACACCTCGCCCGTGGGGCCGCGGCCATAGGAAGGGGGGTCCATGATGATGGCGTCGTATCGGCGGCCGCGCCGGATCTCACGCTCTACAAATTTGCCGCAGTCGTCGATGATCCAACGGATGGGGGCGTCCTCAAGCCCGGAGGATCTGGCGTTTTCCCGGGCCCACTGGACCATGCCCTTGGCGGCGTCCACATGGCACACGCTGGCCCCTGCGGCGGCGCAGGCCACGGTGGCTCCGCCGGTATAGGCGAACAGGTTCAGCACGCTGATGGGCCGTCCGGCGGCGGTGATCTGCTGCCGCGCCCAGTCCCAGTTGGCGGCCTGCTCAGGGAAAAGGCCGGTGTGCTTGAAGTTCATGGGCTTAATGTTGAAGGTCAGGTCCTTGTAAGCAACGGTCCAGCGCTGGGGCATGGACTTGTTCTGCCACTGTCCGCCGCCGGTGGAGGAGCGGGCATAGCGCCCGGCATTCACCTTCCAGCCCCGGTGGGATCGGGGGGTATTCCAGATGGCCTGAGGGTCGGGCCGCACCAGAAGCTGGTCCCCCCACCGCTCCAGCTTTTCGCCCCGACCGCAGTCGATAAGCTCATAGTCCCG
>CAJMQD010000191.1 GCA_905215425.1 uncultured bacterium | reverse complement strand
CAGCAGCGCCTTCTTTCCCCACAGGTACTGGGCGCAGCGCTCTCCATAGTAGGACCAGCCCAGGATGGTGGACCAGGCAAAGGTAATGATGCCCACCACCAGAATGATGGGTCCCAGCACAGGGATCTGACTGAAGGCCGCGGTGGTGAGCTGGCCGCCGTCAGCGATGGTGTCCATATTGATCTCCGGATTTTTCATGATCGTGGAGACCAGCACCAGGCCGGTCATAAGACAGACCACCACCGTATCCCAAAAGGTTCCGGTGGCGGAGACCAGGGCCTGCCACACCGGGTTGCGGGTCTGGGCGGCGGAGGCCACCAGCGGAGCCGACCCCATGCCGGACTCGTTGGAAAAGAGTCCCCGGGCCACGCCGAAGCGCAGGGCGATCATCACGCCCTGCCCCACCAGGCCGCCTGCGACCGCACCGGGGGTAAAGGCCAGGCGCAGGATCGCGCCCACGGCCGGAAGGATAAAATCATAGTTGATGCCCAGGATAATGACGCATCCCAGCACATAGAATACCGCCATCAGGGGCACCAGCTTCTCGCATACACGGGCAATGGACTGGATGCCGCCGATGATGACGATACCGGTAAGGATCCCCCCCACGACGCCCACCGCGATGGGCGGGATATTCAGGGGGACGTTGTTTTCGATGACCTCCGCGATGGCGTTGATCTGGGTGCCGCAGCCGATGCCGAAAGAGGCCAGCGCGGCCAGCGCGGCGAACAGCACCCCAAGCCACTTCATATTCAGCCCGCGTTCCAGGGCATACATGGCGCCGCCCTGCATCTTGCCGTCCGGAGTGCGTACCCGGTATTTGACGGCGATGAAGGATTCGGCGTAATTGGTAGCGATGCCGAACACCCCCGCGATCCAGCACCAGAACACCGCGCCCGGCCCGCCCAGAAAGATAGCGGTGCCCACGCCGATGATGTTGCCGGTGCCGATGGTGGAGGCCAGGGCGGTGGTGAGGGCCTGGAACTGGCTCACATCGCCGGGGGAATCCGGGTCCTTCGTCACGGACAGCTTGATGCCGGTAAGGGTTTTGCGCTGGATGAACCCGGTGCGCAACGTCATAAACAGGTGGGTCCCCAGCAGCAGGACGATCATGGGGATCCCCCATACGAAATCATCCAGCCAGGTCATGATCTGTGAAAACTGCTCCATTGCTTCTGTCTTCCTCTCTCTGATTCGTCCGGGGAATGCGCGCCCTCCGAAAGCTGCCGGAGAAACCGGTCGATGATCCGGTTCATCGCTTCCGGCTGGTCCACGTTGGCGTTATGCGCCGCGCCCGGAATGAGGAACAAGGGGTGGCCTTCCGCCCGGTGCCACGCTTCGTTATAGGCCCTGACCTTTCCCGTCCGGTCGTGCTCCCCCACGGTCAGCCAGATCGGCCCGCAGGGGGATGTATCCCGTATCTCGGGGATGAACCCGGCAAAACCAAGGTACATTAGCCGGCACAGCTCGTCCTTGGAGTATCCCTGGAGCATTTGGAGCATATTCTCCCTGCCCCGCCGGGTCCTGCCGCACATGCGCGCCATGGAAGCGCGCAGCAGCCTGTCCGGAAAAAGCCGAAACATCCATCGTGTCTGCTTCAGCCAGAAAAGGTCGGACGGGCTGTAATACCGGCTTCCATACGGACAGGTACCGATTGTGATCAGCCCCTTGACCCGTTCGGGTGCGCAGGCGAGCAGCGACTGAGCCACAAATCCGCCCGCCGACTGCCCGATCAGCACTGCCGTCCCGATTTCTTCCCGGTCCAGGATCGTTTGAAGCTCTTCCGCCAAATGTCCGTAGGAAAAGTCCTGGTAGGGCCTTGACTTCCCGTGGGCCGGCGCGTCCCACGTGAGCACGGTATGTCTGCCTGAAAAGTGTTGGATCTGGCCGTCAAACAGGCGGTGATCCGCCGTCAGACCCGGCAGGAAAACCAAGTTCTCCCTCTCCGGGCGCACGCATTTTTCGATCCAGTAATAGGTCCTGCCCCGTTCCGATACGACCGACCGCTCTTCCATTTCCCACGCCGTCCCCCTTCCGTCCGCTATTGTCCGCTTTGCTCCATTCACTTTTTCAGCTGTCCGGCCATGGCGGAGCTGCCGCGCTCCTCCTGCCGTCCCTGCTGCTCCAGGTAGCGGCGTACGGCTTTCTTGCCCGCGGACCGGTTCTCCCGGCGCTTCTTGAAGTCAGAACGCTTCTCCCGGTAGCCGCATACGCAGGCGAACATCTGCTTTTCTCCCTCGCCCGCCAGGCGGGCGGCAAATCGCCGCGTTTCCCCTGCAAAAACGCTCTCCCGCTCCTCCACTAAAACCGCTTCCATACAAAATATGGGCGATTGCGAAAAGCAAAGGAAACAGTAGCACACCTAATGAAATGTTCCGAAGAATTAAAGCGCAAAAATGTGTGTAAAAAGTTCCGGAGCAGGCATTGGAAAAGGGTACCCTTTCCGTAAAAATCACTCGTTTCTGCCTGCGGCAGATAAAGAAATGTATTCTTTAAATATTCCCTCTTGACGCATGCCCAATTTTCGGCAAAGCCGCTGAGAACTTGTATGATAGTCTTCAACATAAGCATCGATGCGCCGGGCATGCATTTGTTTGAACAGGAAATCCATATCTGCTTTTGCAGCCTCACAAGCATAACCCGGCCCGTAGTAATCAGAACGGAAATTCCAGCACACGCTGAAGGCATCCTTTTCCCGCCGGCCAAACACGGTACCTATAAATGCATCTGTTCCTTTCAAACATACCGCCAGTTCCGAACCATCCTTTTGATTCTGTTTCTTTTGGATCTCATCGCCCGCTTCTTCAATACCATCCAGCTTTTCGCCAACAAAACAATGTACTTTAGGATGTGCAAAGAGCTGGAAATATGCTTCGGCATCCTGTTCACAAAATGGCCTGATAACCAATCGGTCGGTATAGAGCTTGATCGCTCCCATTTTTGTTTTCTCCAAATCCGGATTCATCAACGTCTTCGATATCCCTATCATATTGCTTGAATCTGAATCCTTTTGCCCTTTTCCCGCCTTTTATGGAATAGCACCGTCACCCACTCTTGCCAATAGTCAGATAGCTCTTTGCGTTATTTTCTATGATACGGAAAAGCGAACGTGTTGGCAATACGAAAGATACGCGCCCATACCGTTTCCCCCGGGGCATGCCCCGCATACAAAGCCCGCGGCGCCCTGAGACCGCTGACCACCGCAGGCTTTTAGCCTGCGGCGGTCAGCTTCGGTCCGATCCGGCGCAGGGCGGAC
>CAJMQD010000190.1 GCA_905215425.1 uncultured bacterium | reverse complement strand
AGTCCTCCAGCATCCGGTAGCCGATGCCCAGCTCCGTCAGCTCATACTTGGGGTCGGAGGGGTTCTCCTTCAGCTTGCGGCGGATGTTGGCCATGTTGACCCGAAGGATCTGGTTGCTGCTGTTGCTGCCATAGGGCCCCCAGACATGTTTCAGAATAAAGTCGTAGGTCAGCACCTTGCCGGCATGGGTACACAGCAGCTCCAGGATCTTGAACTCGTTCTGGGTGAAGTGGATTTCTTCCCCGGCCAGAGTTACCGTGTGCTTGGATACGTCCAGGACAAGATCCTTGATCTGATATACATCTTTCTGCACCCCTTGGCTGCTGCGCAGGCGGTCAGACCGGCGCAGGGTAGTGCGGATACGGGCCAGCAGCTCGGGCACGCCGAAGGGCTTTACCACATAGTCGTCGGCACCCATGTCCAGAGCCTTGACCTTCTCTGACTCGCGGTCACGGGCGGAAATGATGATGACGGGGACCTCCTGGGGCAGGCCGCTGAGTTGGGACAGTACATCCAGACCGTCCATATCGGGCAGGCCCAGGTCGAGCAGCACCAGATCAGGACAGTGGGAGAAGAACAGGGAGAGCCCTTCCTTGCCGCTGGAGGCGGACACGGCCTTGTAGTCGTTGGCGGTCAGGGCGCGGCAGATAAAGTTGCTGATGGCGCGCTCGTCTTCGATCAGGAGAATGGTACGTTTTTCATTCATATTCAGATTCCTCCATGGGCAGGCCGAAGCGGAATACCGCCCCGCCCGCAGGATCATTTTCCGCGGCAAAGAAGCCGTTATGTGCTTTTATAATACTCTGGCAGACTGACAGGCCGATGCCCATACCGCGGGTGGAGTCGCCGGACAGATCGCGGGGCAGCTGATGCCCGTCCTGGACGGCCTGAAGCACCTCTTGAGACAGGCCGCGGCCCTTGTCGCGCACCTCGACCACGGCCCAGTTTTCCCGGCGATACAGCTTCAGCTGAATGTGGGTGGGGTCGCCGGAGTGGCGAATGGCATTTTCCATTAGGTTTACCATGACCTGTTTGACCAGCATAGGCTCTACGGGCAGATAGAGAATGTCATCCGACTGGACCAGTTCCACATGGGAGCCGGGGAAACGGCGATTGATGGTGACAAGGGCGTCCCCCGCCACTTCTTCCAGCAGCTCCTCCTGCTTTTTCAAGGGGATATCGCCCCCCTGGATACGGGTGACGGACAGGAGATTTTCTACCATGGTGATCAGCGCGTCGGCGTCGCTCTTGATGTCCTGCACCATGGAGAGGTTTGCGGAGGACAGCTCGTTGCTGTTCATCAGGACGGAGGCGGTGCCGGAAATGGCGGTGAGGGGGGTGCGCAGATCGTGAGATACCGCCCGCAGCAGGTTGCTGTGGATGGCTTCCCGGGCGGCCTCCAGCTGGATCGCGGCCTTCTCCTCGTTCAGACGGGAGTTCATTTCGTACAGCAGCTTGGTGTTCTGTTCCCGCCGGGCGGCTTCGATGGCCTGGTTTTTGACCCGGGAGGTCAGGGCGGACACCACGCAGGAGATGGACACCATACTGACCATGGCCACGGGATAGCCGGCGTAGCTCAGGGAGAATGCGGCGTAGGGAATCATGAAGAAGTAGTTGATGCAGAAGCCGCCCACCAGGGAGCACAGGATGCCGTAGAAGTAGCCGTCTGTCAGCAGGGAGGTGAGCGAGACCGCCAGCATATACACCAGGGCAGAGTTGTTCTCGCCGCCGGTATGGCTGATCAGGATGCTGCTGCCCCAGTATGCCACGGCCTGAAAGAAGATGGATACCATCAGGGAGCGGGGCACGACGGGCAGACGGGTATAAAGGGCTTTGATTTTCTGGTAAAGATGTTTCATACAGGACCTCCCGGCTCCGGCCAGGGAGCGAAAAATCAAACCGGACGCTGGTAAAAGAACTTTAAAATATTATAGCAGGAAATTTATATACAGTAAAGGCCGGGGAAGCTGTAAAATTTCGGTCAAAAACAGGGGAACATTCTTGAATGACGCAGAAAAAAACGATATAATAAAAAGCTAACATAGTGGATCGATGCGGAGAGGAGCGGGACATATGTCCATTCATGATGGCCATAGACAGCGGGTAAAAGCGGAGTTTCTCAGCAGCGGCGGTCAGAACTGGCCCGACCATCGCCTGTTGGAGCTGCTGCTGTTTTATGCGATTCCCCAGGGGGATGTGAATGGACTGGCCCATGCGCTGATGGAACGGTTCGGCTCCTTATCCGGAGTGTTGGATGCATCGGCAGAGGAGCTGAAGAAGACGCCGGGGGTGGGGGAGCATACCGCCGCCCTGCTGAAGCTGATCCCTGCCATAGGCAGACACTACATCAGCAGCCGCAGCAGTCTGGAGGAGCGCATCCTGACCACAGAGGATGCCGTGGCCGCCCTGCGTCCTTACTTCTTTGGGGCGCGGAACGAGATGGTGTATATTCTGGCGCTGGACGGGAAAAAGAAGATGTTAGGGGTGCGGCAGGTGTCTGAGGGGTGCATCTTTGCCTCTGATGTAAACATCCGCCGCATTGCGGAGGAGGCGCTCAGCCTGCGGGCTGCGGGGATCTATCTGGCTCACAACCATATCAGCAACTTGGCCTTCCCCTCGGAGACGGACTGGATGTCCACCGATACAGCGCGGGCCGTCTTGGCGGGGATCGGGTTGGAGCTGATCGACCACAGTGTGTGTGTGGATGACGATGCGGTGTCTATGAAAGAGTCGAAAAACTACCGGGGACGGCGGTCCTGCTACCTGCTGTGAGCAGGCCGGCAGAAAACTTGATAAAAACACAGCTGATTCGCTCCCTTCTCCTGACTTTTTAGGGAGAGGGGGGCGAAAATGCTTGCATTAGAAAATTTGTTCGACTATAATGGAAGGGCTGGGAGCGTACAGTGCGCTCTCTCATCAACGGGAGGAGGACCACAGCATGCCGAAATTTCAGGTGATATCTGAATATCAGCCCAGCGGTGACCAGCCTGAGGCCATCGAAGCCCTGTCCCAGGGCATTGAGATGGGTCTGGATGAGCAGACCCTGCTGGGGGTCACCGGCTCCGGCAAGACCTTCACCATGGCCAAGATCATCGAGAAGGTCCAGCGGCCCACTCTGGTGCTGGCCCACAACAAGACCCTGGCCGCCCAGCTGTGCGCCGAGTTCAAAGAGTTCTTCCCCAACAATGCGGTGGAGTACTTTGTCTCCTATTACGACTACTACCAGCCGGAGGCCTATATCCCCCATACGGATACCTTTATCGAGAAGGACTCCTCCATCAACGAGGAGA
>CAJMQD010000189.1 GCA_905215425.1 uncultured bacterium | reverse complement strand
CCCTGACGGTTCCCTTTCCAACTATCCTTCCCTCCGAAACCGTTGGCGGAAGGACTTTTCGACATCCTAAAAAGCGCCCGTTGGGGCGCTTTTTTCACTTCTACATCAGTTTGATCATTTCCTTTTTCAATCGGGTCATGATGCGCTTCTCCAGCCGGGAGATATAGGACTGGGAGATGCCCATACGGTCGGCCACCTCCTTCTGGGTCCGCTCCCCCCGGCCGTCCAGACCAAAGCGCAGGGTGATGATCTCCCGCTCCCGTCCGCCGAGGCGTCTGATGGCCTGATGCAGCAGCTGGCGGTCCACATCCGCCTCAATGGGGCGCATGACCGTATCCCCGTCCGTTCCCAACACGTCGGACAGCAGAAGCTCGTTTCCGTCCCAGTCCACGTTCAGCGGTTCATCAAAGGACAGCTCCGTCTTTCGGGCCGAGGTCTTGCGCAGATACATCAAAATTTCGTTTTCAATACACCGGGAGGCATAGGTGGCCAGTTTGATATTTTTAGCGGGCTGATAAGTGCCCACCGCTTTGATCAGGCCAATCGTTCCTATTGAGATCAGATCCTCAAGATTGATCCCCGTATTTTCAAATCGCCGGGCAATATATACCACCAAACGGAGATTGTGCTCGATCAAATCTGCCCGGGCCCGCTGATCCCCCTCCACCAGGCGGGCAATCAGTTCCCCCTCCTCCTGGCGGCTGAGGGGGACAGGCAGCGTATCGCTGCCCCCGATGTACATGATTTTTCCCGCCGGGATCAGCCATGTCCACAGGCGGCGGAACCACTCGTTCATTTCAGTTTCTCCTTCCTCATATCAGCGCCCGATAGCCGCCGCTGTCCGACACGGGAGTGGGCGACAGCGCCGCCAGCATCTCCTCTCTCTGTCCGTCCACCCAGATTCCATCCGTCCGCAGGGCCAGCAGCAAGCCCCGCTCTACCCCCACTGCCCGGTAGGGCAGCAGGCGCACCCGCCCCGCCAAAGGTCCTTCTTTCAGCTTCTCCATGCAAGTCACAGCGTCGGCCAGATCCTCCGCCCTCAGCGTCTCCGGCGGCAGCAGCGGCAGAAGGGCCACCCCCTCGGCCACCAGAACCGGTCTGCCCGTAGCCGGATCGGTCAGGGTATTTCCCGTGTCCCGCAGGGCGGTCAATGTCACGCTGCGTCCCGCCAGCTCCACCCGGACCCGTACAAGCTCTCCGGATACCGCCGTATGCCGTACCAATCCCTGAAACAGCAGCGTTGCCCCGGCATAACACCCCGCCGCCGACAGCAGGACGCTCTTCAGGTCCATAACGGAGTACAGCACCCCGCCGGACATGGTCAATCCTCGCCCACCCAACAGCGCAGTCATCAACATACCACCTCCCAGGGCGCAGGACAGGACCAGAAACAACAGGCTCTGTCGGAGCAGCCGCCTGCTGCCGCCATAGGCAGCTACGCACATCAGCGCCAGTACTGCCAGGCGGCAGAGCGCACTTTGTAAAAATCCCGCGCCGGGCAGAAATATGGCCACGGCATAGCCCCCGCCCACAATCGCACCCACGGCAAAGCGCAAACGGCACAGCGGCTCCCCCGCCAAACGGGCAGCCCCCAGCAGCAGAACGTAGTCCACAAGAGCATTGAGCAGAAACAGGGTATCCACATAGATTACCGTCACCGCCGTCCCCCCTTGTCCCTGTCTTGCCCGTTCTTTCATGAAGCAGGTCTTCATTATAGACAGGCCGCCGAAAAAATAGAGTCATATCTGCGCGGGAAAAATTGCCGGTCGTTCGACGGTCCCCTCGGGATTTTTCTCCCGGCGATAGCCTTTCCCGTTTTTTCACTTTATGATAATGCAGTAAGCCTCCACCCCGGAATCGGGGTGGAGGCTCTGTTTATCAGCTTTCGTTCTCTTGTATCGGCAGCAGAATTGCTTCTGCCTCCTGCCGGCTGTAACAGCCGTTGAGCACCGCCAACAGGGCGTTGGCGCTCATGTGCTCCGGCAGATTCAGGCGGCGGAGCAGCTCCAGACGGCGCTGGGCGCATCCCTCTCCCCCGGCCAGGCCGGCGGCGAACAGGTCGGCCTTGGTCAGGCCGGGGCTCTCCCGCTCCGGAGCCGTCTCATCCAACACGGTGGCTCCCGCACGGCGCAGCACCTGCTCCAGCACCTGGGGGGACATTCCCTCCACCCCCAGCTTGCCCTCCTTCCCCGGCTGGCGCTTGCGGCGCTCCTTGCCGGGGATGTCTGGGATATAGGCGTGCTTCACCCACCGCTGTGGTACCGCCCCTTTGATCCGGCTGCGGATGACAAAGCCCGCTCCGTCGGAGTCGGTGAGGACGATCAGCCCCCGCCTCTCCGCCGCCCTGCGCAGCAAGGCCAGCTGCTCCGGGTCCTTGAAGATGTGAAAGCCCCCGGTCTCTAAGATCAGGGTGTCCACCACCTGAGACAGGGCGTTTTTGTCGTACCGCCCCTCGACTACGATGGCCTCTTTAATGCGCAGCATAGCGTCCCTCCTGCCGGGCCCGGGCGGGCTGAGACAGCTCCAGCAGCAGCTGGGTCAGAAGCTCCTTGCCGTCCTGTCCGCTGGATTTCATGGCCAGATCCACTTGGCCGCAGCGCACCACCGCCTTGCGGCACCAGGCCAAAGAAAACCGCCGGGCAGAGCCCATGAGCTTCTCCGCCGGATAGGGCTTCAGTCCCCATAGGGCAGCCACTTCTCCCGCCCCCATGCGGCCATCCAGGGCCAGCCGGGCAGAGTACAGCTGCCGCATCTGCCGCCCCACAGACCACATGATTTTGATGGGCGGCTCCTGCATCTGTAAAAGCTCCCCCAGCACGGCGGCGGCCCGGTCAAAGTTCCCCTCGCCAATGGCGTCTGTCATCCGGAACACCACCGCATCCAGCCGCGGGGTGGCCACGGCGTCGATATCCTCCCGGGTGATACGGGGACTCTTGGCATAGGCGGCCACCTTCTCGATCTCGCCGATCAGGGTGTTCATCAGGTCGCCGCACAGGAAAATCAGGTCCAGAGCCAGATGGGAATCGATATCCTTTCCCGCCGCCCGGAATCGACGGCGCACCCAGTCCACCAGATCCCCCTGATCCTGCCGGGCAAAGTTCACCACTGTGCCGTGCTGCTTCAAGGCGGCGGCCATCTTGGTCCGAGCATCCCCCTTATAGGGGATCAGATCGTAAACAAACACCACGCAGCAGTAGTCGGGCAGCTGAGCAAACAGGGCGGCATACTGCTCCCGGTCCTTCTCCCCCACCTTGTACAGGTCGAAGTCCGTGACCTGCACCAGGGTGCGCTCTCCC
>CAJMQD010000188.1 GCA_905215425.1 uncultured bacterium | reverse complement strand
AGGCGCTCATGGCCGGGCCGTACATATCCGGCAGATGGCCCTGCAGCGTCTTGCCGGGCATCGACAGCGTTGCGTCAAAGGACTCCAGCAAATCGGGGACGCCCGCCGTGATATAGGGGCCGACACACTCGGACAGGCCCACCGCATCCGGACGCTTCAGTGCCTTGCGGATGATCTCCGGGTTAAAGCGTCCGCCGCTGGTTTCCAGATTGGGAGAAAACGGTACGTGGGACGGCACCACAAAGTAAATTTTTAGGTCTGTGGCCTCCGCCTCTTTCAGAATGGCCTCGATGCCCTCCAACCCGGACACCACGCCCACCTCATGCAGGTCAGTCATGATGCCTGTGGTGCCGTGTGCCAGCACCGCTTCGGCAAAGGGACGGATTGCCAGTGACGAGCTTTCCGGATGGATATGCCCGTCCAGAAAGCCCGGGGTCAGATACTTTCCTTCCGCATCCACCACCCGGGTGCCTTCACCGATGCAGTATTCCACATCGCCAACAGCCGCAATGGTGTCGCCACAGATGGCCACGCCGCCGTCGTAAATCTCACCGGAATAAACATTGACTACCTTGCCGTTCCGGATCACCAGATCGGCCGGAGTCTCCCCTTTCGCAACGGACAGTAATTTCTGATTCATGCTGTACCTCCATACTAAACACAAAATTCCGCTTGCTGCTGTTTCTTCTATGTTCTGGTGCCTCGCACCGGTAAAACCTTTAAACCTTCACCACCGGGAAGCGATCCGGCAGCTCAATGCCCGCCCGCTTGTAGATGGCTTTTGCCCGGTCGCAGGCCTCCTTCAGAATGGCCTCCTCGTCCAGCGTCAGGATCTTCCGGTCCCGCATCAGCCACTTGCCGTCACACATGGTGGACTGGATGTTGGCCGAATGCATGGCCGTCACCAGTGCGGCGATTTTGTCATTCACCGGCATCATAGACGGGCCGTGGGGGTCAATGACGATCAGATCCGCCTTCTTGCCGCATTCCAGACTGCCATACAGGTCTTCGTCCAGCAGCGCACGGGAACCCCACTTGGTGGCCATCCGCAGAATATCCTGTGAGGGAACGACCGTGGGATCCAGACGCCAGCCCTTGTGAATCAGGCTGGTCAGCCACATCTCGTCCACCATGTCCATATGGTTGGAGGAAGAAGCGCCGTCCGTGCCGATGGAGGGCCGCAGTCCCATAGCCAGCATCTTCGGGATCCGGGCAAAGCCCAGCACACGCATGGCGGAAGCCGGGTTGTGAGAAATCTTTACCTCCCGCTTCTTGAATAGTTCCAGTTCCTCGTCCGTCAGCCATACTGTGTGAACGGCCAGCAAATTCTTATCCAGCACGCCCAGCCGCTCCAGATGCTTTACCGTGCCCTCACCCCAGCGGGCATAGGTATATTCTTTTTCCTCCTTGGCCTCAGCCACATGCATGTGGATGCCGACGCCGTATTTATCCGCCAGTTCCTTGGTGCGGACGCACAGCTCATCGGTGTTGTTGAAGATGGTGCGCAGGCCAAACCAAACCTGCACCCTTCCGTCAGCCGTGTTGTGGTATTTTTCCAGATCCACCACCTGCTGCTCCAGTTCCTGCTCCATGGTGCGCTGCCAGATTTCCGGCAGTCCCTCGCCGCAGTCCATCACAGATTTGGCCAGCTTACCGCGCAGACCGGATTCCGCCGTACCGCGGGCCATGCCGGAAACAAACTGTCCGCCCGGTTCTGCAAAGGAGGTCACGCCGGAGCGGATCAGCTCCAGACTGGTCATCAGCGTGGATACATAAGAGTCCTCCTCCGTCATGTTGCTCTCAAAGGGCCACATCCGGTCATGAAGCCAGCAGATGAAATCAACATCATCGCCCACTCCGCGGGAAATCTGCTGGGAGGTGTGTACGTGAGTGTTCACAAGCCCGGGCAGTACATACTTGCCCTGCAGGTCAATGACCTCTGCGTCGGGCTTCACCAGCCTGGGGTCTACCTTACCAACCGCCGTAATGCGGTCATCCTCCACCAGCACCCCGCCACCGTCAAAAACGGTGTCCTGCTGATCCATGGAGACGATGTAACCGTTCTTCAAATAGGTTTGCATGAGATCCCTCCATCCAGATACTTGTCAAGTTGCTTCGTAAATGATATACTTACCTTACAACCTGTAACGGTTATAGGTTCAAGCCCTAATTTTGATTTTTCTGGATTTTCTAGTGTTCTTACAAAATCCTAGCGTTACATAGCGGGAAAATGGGAGGTTTTATGAAAGAATTCTTGACGATCGGGGAGCTTGCCAACATATTCAACATGGATGTCCAACTGCTGCGCCATTATGATACCAAGGGTCTGCTGGTGCCGCAGGTGCGCAACAGCGAAAACAACCGCCGCTTTTACCATTTCGATCAGGTCTATCCCTTGGCCACGATCCGATACCTGCGGCGACTGGACTACTCCCTTGCCCAGATCAAGGCTTTTCTCCACAGCAACGGTCTTCGTGATAACCTGCAAATGCTCTCCCAGCAGGCGCAGCAGCTGCGCCGTCAATGCGATGAGCTGAATGCCACCATCCAAATCATCCAGCAGAAGGTGGAGTTTATCGAGAGGGAACAGGCGGTCAGCCAGCGGGATAAATTCTATGTCCGCACCTTCCCGCGTCGCGCCTTTCTGCACATCGGCGAGGAAATCAACCTTTTTACCCATGAGCTGTTTTACTTCTATCCCACCGTAGGCTTTTATCAGGGACAGCGAAAATGGTTTGGCGCTTATCTCTATGAAGACACTCCCGACGAGGCCCGCCGCCTGCCGGATTTGATGGCCGACCAGCCTGTTTCCTATATTCCTGCCGGGGACTATCTCTGCGGCTATCACTACGGACCGTATCTCACCATTCAGGACTCCATCGACCGCCTGTTTGGTGAAGCTTACCGCCGGAAGCTGCCGGTGGATGACTGTGTGATCACCCCCAATATCGTGGATCAGTGCTGCGAGGGACACCCGGATAATTATATTACCGGCCTGGAGGTGCGCATCCTCTCCCTTGATGAACAAAATGAAGAAAAGTCCTTTGCGGCCATTTCCAAGCCTGAGGACATATAGCTGCACAGCAGCCCTCACGGCATAACCGTGAGGGCTGCTGTGTGATTGGCTTATTCTGCAAAAACATCCCAGCCGAGCCGGATATACAACATTTTTCAGATTCTTCCCTTGGGTACCTTTTCAAACGGATTCCGATCCGATATAATATATCTATCAGCCTAATGAATCATGCGAGGTGCCGCCAGTACATCGCCATGCACTTTGGCGAGGAAGCGGCGGAAAACGTGCTGG